>JBGPYK010000394.1:0-3489 GCA_041493245.1 Methylomirabilia bacterium
GAGACGAGCCTCTTCTTCCTGTTGCTCAACCTGAACAAGCGCGGGATCACGCTCGACGTCGAAACGCCGCAGGGCGCCGCGATCTTCAAGGAGCTCGTGCGTCTCGCCGATGTCGTGGTGGAGACCTTTCCCCCGGGCTACCTCGCGCGTCTCGGGCTGGACCACGCCTCGCTGGAGCGCGAGCATCCGGCCCTGGTGATGACGTCCATCACCCCGTTCGGGCAGAGCGGTCCGTACAGTCACTACGAAGGCGAAGAGATCGTCGCGTATGCCATGAGCGGCATGATGGCGATCAGCGGCACCACTGACCGGGAACCCCTCAAGCACGGCGGATTTCAGGCGCAGTACGAAGCCGGCTTCAACGGCGCCCTGGCCACGCTCTTCACGCTCGTGCTTCGCGATGCCACCGGCATCGGCCAGCACGTGGACGTCTCCATCCAGGAGGTCGTCAGCTCGACGCTCGTGGCCAACCAGCCTTTCTACAGCTGGGCTGGAGGCGTCCAGGCCCGACGCCGGCCAGGGGGCACGATGTTCGGCAACGTCATGCCGTGCAAGGACGGCTACGTCGTGAGCCAGGGGGGCGGGGGCGCCTCCTGGGACAGCGTGGCGGATTTCTACGGGCGCGCGGAGTTGAAGGACCAGCGGTTTGCCGACACCGATCAGCGGATCGTCAACGGCCATGCCCTGGACGAGATCCTCCTCGAGGCCTCCAGGGACCGGACGATGGCCGAGATGTTCAAGAGCGCGTCCGAGCAGTATCGAATGCTCTTCGGGATCGTCCAGACCCCGGCCGACCTGGCGCAGTGCCCGCAGCTCGAGGCGAGGGCGTTCTATCAGGAGGTCGAGCATCCCGTCATCGGCACGATCAAGGTTCCCTTCCGTCTCTGGAACATGACCCCGACCCCCGCCACGTACCGCCGGCCCGCGCCGCTGCTCGGACAGCACAACGCCGAGGTGTACGGCAAGCTGCTCGGCTATGCCGACGACGAAATAACGAGACTCCACGACGTCGGGGTCATCTGAGGAGGAGGCACCGGCACGATGGCGAGGCTGCCGCTCGAAGGGATCCGGGTGATCGACTGCGGCTACGTGTTCGCGGTCCCGTACGCCGGCGGTCTCATGGCCGACATGGGGGCCGAGGTCATCAAGGTCGAAGGCCCGGGGCGCCTCGATATCACCCGCGACAGTCCGTTCTCGGGCGTGCACGCCGACAACGACCCGGGTGCCGATCCCTGGAATCGCACCTCCAACTTCAACCTCATCAACCGCGGCAAGAAGTCACTCGTGCTGGACCTGAGCCGGCCTGAAGGCCGGGACGTCCTCCGGGACCTCATCCGGGTGAGCGACGTCTTCATGGAGAACTTCACGCCGCGCGTGATGCGGAACTGGGGCCTGGAGTACGCAGACGTGAAACAGCTCAAGCCGGACATCATCATGGTGTCCAACACCGGCTATGGGCACGGCGCCGGACCGTACTCGCAGTACCCGGCGCAGGCCACGACGCAGGAAGCGACGCACGGGCTCGCGCACGTCACAGGGTATCGCGGGGACATCCCCTCGAAGGCCGGCCAGTCTTACGTCGACTTCCTTGCCTGCTGGGCGTGCCTCGCGGGCGTCGCGCTGGCGCTCCGGCACCGGCATCGGACGGGACAGGGCGCCTGGATCGACGTCGGCATGTACCAGCTCGGGTGCTACACGGTCGGCGAATACATCCTCGACTGGCTCGCGAACCGACGCCTCGGAGAACGGCTCGGCAACCGCCATCCCGAGTATGCGCCGCAGGGGTGCTATCCGTGCGCCGGCGACGATCAGTGGTGTGTCGTCTCCATACGGACCGACGAGGAGTGGGCGGCGCTCTGCCGCGTCATGGGCAGGCCGGAGCTCGCGGAGGACGCCCGCTTCGCGACTAACCAGGACCGCCGCGCGCACCACGACGAGATCGACGCGACCATCGTCCGGTGGACCCGGGGTCTGACCAAATTCGAGGTGATGGAACGCCTGCAAGCCGTGAGCGTCCCCGCCGGGCCGGTGTTCGATGCCAAGGACGTGAACCTGAACCCGCACTACTGGGCCCGGGGATTTCTCGAGACCGTCGAGTTCCCCGAGGATCGCCGGATGGGGAAGCGTGTGATCATGGGTCGCCCCTGGCGTCTCAGCAAGACGCCGCTGGCCGTGCGAGGTCCCGGCCCGCCCCTGGGGCAGCACAACGGCGACGTCATCCACGGAATCTTGGGATACAGCGCCGGGCGGTGCGCGGAACTGGAGCAGGCGGGAATCCTCGCCGCCCATCCCAGCCGGCCGCGCATTCCCTCGCCCATGTCGATGGACGAACGGGTGAGACAGGGCCGCCTGGCCTACCACGACCCCGACTTCAAGAAGCGCCTGGGCACCGAGGACGAGCTGGCCGACTCGGGCGTGAGCTTGATCGCCAGCGGGCACGAGTGAAAGGGGAGCGGGCCATGGGGACGACAGAAACCCTCGCGCAGTGGATCGTCGCCACCTCCTACGACGACGTGCCGGCCGCCGCGTATGAGCAGGCCAAGAAGTCGATTCTTGATTTCCTGGGCACCGCCATCCAGGGCTCGACGACCGAGCTCGGACGGATGATCATCGACTTCACCGAGGAACAAGGGGGCCATCCGCAGGCGCGCGTCATCGCGACGCACCTCCGCACCGCCGCCGCCAGCGCCGCCTTTGCGAACGGCGCGCTCGGGCACGCCGAGGACTTCGACGACCTCGGCGGTATCGGCGGGCACCCGGCAATCGTCCTCACACCGCCGGCCCTCGCGCTCGCGGAAGAGTTGCACCGGTCCGGCCGTGACGTGCTCCTCGCCTGGACCATCGGCTACGAGGTCGGTACGAGGCTGAGCGCGAACCTGCACCCTGATCGGGACTGGCACCCGACCGCGATCTTCGGAACAATGGCGGCGGCGGTCGTCGCGAGCAAGCTGCTTCGCCTGGACGTCGGGAAGACCCGCATGGCGCTGGGGATCGCCGGCTCGCAGGCGGGCGGGCTGCGCCGCAACTTCGGCACCATGACCAAGCCGTTCCATCCCGGGAACGCAGCGCGGAGCGGCGTGGTCGCCGCCAAGCTGGCCGCGAGAGGATTCACGGCCGACTCGGACATCATCGAGGGCCGCCAAGGCTACGCGGACAACTTCGGCGGCGCCAAGTGCAACCTCCCCAGCGTCACGCAGCACCTCGGCAAGTTCTACCACCTGGCCTCGGAGGGCACGCGCATCAAGCCGTGGCCGTGCTGCGGCGGCAACCACCAGACCCTCACGGGGCTGCTGGACCTGCTCCAGACGGAGACCATCAATCCCGACGAGGTGGAGCTCATCGAGCACATCGGGCCCAACGTCCCCTGCACCGGCGCGCTCCTGCGCGACACCGTGCACCAGGGCCTGGAAGGCAAGTTCTCCCTCCAATACAACATCGCCGCCGCCGTCAGCGACGGCAAGGTCGACCTCGAGACCTTCACCGACAAGC
>JBGPYK010000212.1:0-5066 GCA_041493245.1 Methylomirabilia bacterium
CCCCCGGTCCTGGGTATCCTGCTCTGACGTGCGCACACATCAGGCGAGAGTGGCGAAACTGGCAGACGCGCTGGACTTAGGATCCAGTGGGCCCACAGCCCTTGGGGGTTCGACTCCCCCCTCTCGCACCATCCCGGCGAACCAGGGTGTGCGAGCCGCAGCACGTCGCGGGGCTGGGGCCCCGCCGTGGGAGGCGAGCATATAACGGGTGTGCGAGCCGCAGCACGTGGCGGTGCGAGGTGAGCCGCGCCCGGGCGGCGAGCCGAGCGGTGAGATGATCGCCAATCGGGCTGGGGCCCCGCCGTGGGAGGCGAGCATATAAAATGAAGGTCGAGATCACGGACGTCGAGGCGTGCAAGCGGCGGGTCGCGGTGGAAGCGCCGCTCGAAGTCGTGAAGAAGGAATGGGAGCAGGCGTACGAACGCGTCCAGAAGCAGGCGCGCCTGCCTGGATTCCGCAAGGGCCACGTCCCGCGCTCGCTCGTGAAGGTCCGCTTCGCCGGCGAGGTGCGCCGCGAGGTGGCCGAGCACCTGATCCCGGAGATCTACCGGCAGGCCCTCACCGAGGCCCGGCTCGATCCCGTGAACGAGCCGGACATCCAGGACCTGCGGCTCGAAGAGGACGCGCCCCTCAGCTTCGTGGCCGTCGTTGAGGTCAAGCCCGCGATCGCGCTGGCCGATGACACGGGCGTCGAGGTCGAGCATGCGCCCACCCTCGTGACGGGCGAGCGCGTCGAGGAGACGCTCGAGCGGATGCGGGAGCAGCATGCCGAGTTCCGCGCGGTGGACCGCACGGCCGCTCCCGGCGATCTCGTCATCGTCGACTACACGCTGATCATGGAAGGGCAGGAGCCGTCGGGCCAGACCGGCTACGCGTTCGTCATCGGCGAGGGCGCGGTGATGCCGGAGATCGACGAAGCGGCCGTCGGCCTGCGGGCCGGCGACGCGCGCGAGGTCGGGTTCCGCTTCCCCGACGACCATCGCCGCGAGAACCTCCGCGGCAAGTCGGGCACGGCCTCGCTGAAGGTCGGCGAGGTCAAGGAGAAGCTCCTCCCCGCGCTCGATGACGAGTTCGCGAAGTCGATGGGCCAGTTCGAGACCCTCGAGGCGCTCCGCACCGAAGTCGTCAAGCAGCTCGAGGGCCGGCAGGAGGCCGAGGACCGGCACGCGCTCGAGGACAAGGTCGTGAACGCGCTGCTCGGCCGTCACGACTTCGGCGTGCCGGGTTCGCTCGTCATGCGGCAGATCGCCCATGAGGTCGAGCACGCGCGGGAGCGCATGCGCCGCCAGGGCGTCGATCCCGACAGGCTGCCGTGGGACTACGGCAAGCTCGTCGCGGAGCTGCGGCCCGGCGCCGAGCTCGCCGTGCGGCGCTCGCTGCTGCTGGAGGCCATCGCCGCACGCGAGGGCATCACACCCGCGGACGCCGACGTCGACGCCGAGGTGGACAAGATCGCCCAGGCGAGCCAGCGCCCGACCCCCGCCGTCCGACGTATGATGGAGAAGGGCGGCGACCTCGAGGCTCTGCGCCGCGGGCTCCGCGAGCGCCTGACCCTGCAGTTCCTGATCGACCGCGCGCGCATCCGTCCGGCCGCCGCCTAGCGGCGCCGGCGAGCTTCGTAATTTAGAAATAAGGAGAGAGCATCATGGCGTTGATTCCGATGGTGATCGAGCAGACCCCGCGTGGTGAGCGGGCGTTCGACATCTTCTCGCGGCTCCTCAAGGAGCGCATCATCTTCCTGCCGACGTTCATCGAGGACGAGCTGGCCAACCTGGTCATCGCCCAGCTGCTCTTCCTGGAGGCGGAGGACCCGGACAAGGACATCTACCTCTACATCAACTCCCCGGGCGGCTCCGTCACCGCGGGCATGGCGATCTACGACACGATGCAGTACGTCAAGCCCGCCATCTCGACCATCTGCATGGGGCAGGCCGCGTCGATGGGGGCGCTGTTGCTCTGCGCAGGCGCCAAGGGCAAGCGCTTCGCTCTGCCCCACGCGCGCATCATGATCCACCAGCCCCTGGGCGGCGTGCAGGGACAGGCGACCGACATCGACATCCAGGCCCGGGAGATCTTGCGGATGCGCGAGGAGCTGAACCTCATCCTCCTGCACCACACCGGGCAGTCGATGGAGAAGATTCAGCGCGACACCGACCGCGATTTTTTCATGACCGCCGAGCAAGCGCGGGACTATAGAATCGTCGACGATGTGATCTCGTCGAAGCCGACGCCGCGCGCGGTGAGCGAGGCGGACGCCATGGCCGCGCAGGCCGCGCAGGTCCAGAAATAGCCAGGGCGGAGGACACCCCTCGAGATCCCGGCCGCGCCGGCCGACGGTAGGAGCCCAACACACGCATGGCCCGAACACGCGAAGGCAACGGCACGCTGAAATGCTCGTTCTGCGGCAAGAGCCAGAACGACGTGCGCAAGCTCATCGCCGGGCCCACCGTGTACATCTGCGACGAGTGCATCGAGCTGTGCAACGACATCATCGCCGAGGAGTGGGAGGAGGAGAAGAGCCGGGAGATCCGTGGCCTCCCCAAGCCCTCGGAGATCAAGACCCTCCTCGACCAGTACGTCATCGGGCAGGAGCGGGCCAAGAAGATCCTCTCCGTCGCCGTCCACAATCACTACAAGCGCATCGAGTCCGGCCACGACGCCGGCGACGTCGAGCTGCAGAAATCGAACGTCCTGCTCATCGGCCCCACCGGCTCGGGCAAGACCCTGCTCGCCCAGACCCTGGCCAAGATGCTGCGCGTGCCCTTCACCATCGCCGACGCCACCACGCTGACGGAAGCGGGGTACGTCGGCGAGGACGTGGAAAACATCATTCTGCGGCTGCTGCAATCCGCCGACTACGACGTGGAACGCGCGGAACGCGGCATCGTCTACATCGACGAGATCGACAAGATCGCCCGCAAGTCGGAGAACCCGTCCATCACGCGGGACGTCTCGGGCGAGGGCGTGCAGCAGGCGTTGTTGAAGATCCTCGAGGGCACAGTGGCCAACGTGCCGCCCCAGGGCGGCCGTAAGCACCCGCACCAGGAGTTCATCCAGGTCGACACCTCGAACGTGCTCTTCATCTGCGGCGGGGCCTTCGTCGGCCTCGACAAGATCATCGAGACGCGGGTGGGGCGGTCGGGCATGGGCTTCGGCGCGGAGATCAAGAGCCGGGACGAGCGGCGGATCGGCGACCTCCTGGTCATGATCCAGCCCGAAGACCTGCTCAAGTACGGCCTCATCCCCGAGTTCATCGGCCGGCTGCCCGTCATCGCGACGCTGCACGACCTCGACGACGGCGCCCTCGTGCGCATCCTCAAGGAGCCGAAGAACGCGATCATCAAGCAGTACCAGAAGTACTTCGATCTCGAGAAGGTGCGCCTCAAGTTCACCGACGACGCCGTGGCCGCCATCGCCCGCGAGGCCTTCAAGCGCGGCACGGGCGCGCGGGGCCTGCGCGCGATCCTCGAAGAGGTCATGCTCGAGATCATGTACGAGCTGCCCTCCATCCAGGGCCTCAAGGAGTGCATCATCACCCGCGAGGTCATCATGAACCGCGAGGCGCCCGTCCTCGTCTCGGAAGCGAAAGAGCAGTCGGCGTAGACGCTCTGCCCGGCACGCTGTTCGTCGTCGCCACACCCCTCGGGAACCTCGAGGACATCTCCCCCCGCGCCCTGCGCGCCCTGCGCGAGGCCGACGTCGTCGCGTGCGAAGACACGCGGCGGACGCGCGGGCTCCTGACGCACTTCGACATCCACACGCCGACCGTGAGCTACTACGCGCACAACACGCTCGTGCGCGGCGGCCAGCTCCTGCGCCAGCTCGCCGAGGGCCGATCCGTCGCGCTGGTCACCGATGCGGGGACGCCCGGCATCTCGGATCCGGGGTTCCTGCTCGTGCGGGACGCGCGCGCGGCCGGGATTCCCGTCGTGCCGGTGCCGGGACCGTCGGCCCTGGTCACCGCGCTCAGCGCGGCCGGTGTGCCCGCGGACCGCTTTGTCTTCGACGGCTTCCTGCCCGTCAAGGCCGGGCGGCGCCTGAACCGCCTCCGCGTGCTCCGCGACCTCGAGACGACGATCGTGCTCTACGAGTCGCCGCACCGGATCGTGGCCACGGTGGAGGCGATCCGCGAGGTCTTCGGCGAGGTGGCGCTGGTGCTCGCGCGCGAGCTGACCAAGCAGTTCGAGGAGATCGTGACCGCGCCGCCCTCCGCCCACCTCGAGCGCCTCTCCGCCGGCCCCATCCGCGGCGAGTTCACGCTCGTCATCCCCCCGCCGGGGCGTATACTTCGAGCGATATGACCGTGCCCACAGCGCTGACCATCGCCGGCTCGGATTCCGGTGGCGGCGCCGGTATCCAGGCGGATCTCAAGACGTTCTCCGCGTTCCGGGTCTTCGGCACCTCGGTCGTGGCCGCGCTCACCGCCCAGAACTCCCTCGGCGTCCATGGTGTCTTCAACGTCCCGCCCGAGTTCGTCGCGCGGCAGATCGACGCCGTGCTGTCGGACATCGGCGCCGACGCGATCAAGATCGGGATGCTGTCGACGGCGCCGATTATCCACGCCGTCGCGGAGCGCCTCGGCGCCCACCGCCGCTGTCCCGTCGTGCTCGATCCCGTCATGATCGCGAAGTCCGGCGACCCGCTGCTCGAGCCTCCGGCGCGCGGAGCGCTCATCGCCGAGATGCTGCCGCTGGCCGAGGTCGTCACGCCGAATCTCCACGAGGCGGCCGCGCTCGCCGACATCCCGGTGGAGACCGAGGCGGACATGGAAGAAGCCGCCCGCCGGATCCACGCCCTCGGACCCCGCCACGTCCTCGTCAAGGGTGGACATCTCAAGGACGCGGCGACCGACATCCTGTGGGACGGTCGCACCGTCCGCCGCTTCACGACGCCCCGCCTCGACTCTCCGCACACGCATGGGACGGGTTGCACGTTGTCGGCCGCCATCGCGGCCGGGCTCGCGCGTGGACGGCCTCTCGGCGACGCGGTCGAGGAGGCGAAGCGGTACGTGACGGCGGCGATCGGTGCCGGCTTCCAGGCCGGCCGCGGCGTCGGCGCCCTGCGCC
>JBGPYK010000368.1:0-3678 GCA_041493245.1 Methylomirabilia bacterium
GTCGCTCGAGCAGACCATCGCGCTCCAGCGGTCGCTCGGCGTGCGGGCCGAGATCCTGGACCCGGCCGACGCCGGACGGATCGAGCCGCGGATCGACGTCTCCAGGCTGGGCGCGGTCCTCTACGAGCCGGACTCGGGCTACGCCGATCCCGCCGGCGTCGCCGCGGCCTATGCCGCCGCCGCGCGCCGGCGAGGCGTCGCGATCGAGCAGGACACCGAGGTGACGTCGGTACGGGTCGCCGGTGACCGCGTGGCCGGCGTCGAGACCGCCCGTGGTGAGCGAATCGACACTTCCGTCGTCGTCGACGCGGCAGGGCTCTGGTCCCCGGCCGTGGCCCGGCTGGCCGGAGTCGAGCTGCCGATCGTGATCGGCCGGCACCCGGTCTTCGTCGTGGAGCGCGACGTGACCTTCGGCGCGCCGCATCCCGTCTTCCTCGACCTCGCCGGCGGCAGCTACGTGCGCCCCGAGAGTGGAGGTCTGACACTCACCGGGTCGCTCATCGACGACGAGACGCGACACCCGATGGACCCCGAGCGGCTCGGCGACGACGTCGGCTTCGCGGAGGCGACGGAGGTCCTCGAGAGGACCGGGCGCGCGATCCCGCGGCTCGCGGACGCGCGCTATCGCCGAGGCTGGGCCGGCGCCTTTGACATCACGCCCGACTGGATGCCGATCCTCGACGAGTCGGCGGTGGGCGGCTTCTGGATCGCCGCGGGTATGAGCGGCCACGGGTTCAAGCTGGCACCTGCCGTCGGCGAGATGATGGCCGCGCTCATCACCGGGAGCATGCCAGCGGTGAGTCCTGAACCCTTTCGCCTCGCCCGCTTCGCCGGCGGCTCGACGGCGGGCACGTTCGTGTCGTCATACCTGAGGTAAAGCTTGTGAAGGAATCGACGCCGTGGGTGATCGGTGGGGGCGGGCCGGGGGAGCGCGAGGGGGGCGTTGCCCCCGTCGGGCGACCAGTCTGGCGCTCGCGCCGCCCGACGTTGATTGACCCGCCATGACCGATGAGCCGAAGCTGAGGATCGGCGATGAGGAACAGGCGGGCATCGCCGAGGCCGAGCGTCTCGTCAAGGAGGCGGAGTTCGGCGCGCGCGAGCTGGCCGGCTGGTCGTTCCTGCTCGCGGGCGGTATCGCGCTCGCCATGACGGCGTTCCAGCTCTGGACGGCGGCCGTCGGCACGCTGCCCGGCGTCACGCAGCGCTCCGTCCACCTGACCTTCGCGATCGCGCTCGGTTTCATGTTCTATCCGGCGGTGAGGTCGGCGCGCCAGCGGCGCTTGCCATGGTACGACGTCGTCCTCGCCACTCTCGGCGCGTACACGGCCTTGTACATCACGCTCCATTATGACCAGATCCTCATGCGCGTGGGGGCGCCCGTGCCCATGGACCTCGTGATGGGCACGATCCTCATCCTGCTCGTGCTCGAAGGCACCCGTCGCGCGGTCGGCGTCTGGCTCCCCGGAATCACGGTGGTTTTTCTTCTCTACGCGTTCATCGGCCCGTGGATGCCGGAGTTCCTCTCCCACCGCGGCTACAGCGTGCGCCGCGTCGTCGGCCAGCTCTATCTGACGACCGAGGGCCTCTTCGGCATCCCGCTGGGGGTGTCGTCCACGTTCGTGTTCGCGTTCGTCCTCTTCGGCGCCGTGCTCGAGCGCACGGGCGCCGGCGAGTACCTGATCCGCATCGCGTTTTCGCTGGTCGGTCACACGCGGGGCGGTCCCGCCAAGGTCGCCGTCGTGGCGTCGGGCTTCATGGGGACGATCACGGGCTCGTCGATCGCCAATACGGCGACGATCGGCTCGATGACGATCCCGCTCATGAAGCGCGTCGGCTTCAAGCCCGAGGTGGCGGGCGGGATCGAGACGGCGGCCGGCGGCAATGGCCAGCTCATGCCGCCGGTGATGGGCGCGGCCGCGTTCGTGATGTCGGAATGGCTGAGGATCCCGTATCTCGAGATCGCCAAGGCGGCGGCGCTGCCCGCAATCATCGACCAGCTCGCGCTGCTCGGCGCCGTTCACCTGCTCGCCCTGAAGTACGGGATCCGCGGGCTGCCCAAGGCCGAGCTTCCGCGCTTTTTCGCGACGGTCCTCTCAGGGCTCCACTACGTGATCCCCGTCGCCACGCTGCTCTATTACCTGATCGTCAAGGAGTACACGCCGCTGACCTCCGCCTTCATGGCGCTCCTCGCCGCCGGGGGAACGTTCCTCGTGGCGAGCGTCGTCCAAGGCGTGCGCCGCCGCCCGATCGTCCCCGGTCTGCCCGACGCGGAGGGCGTAGGCCCCGCGGTGGGCGAGGCGGCGCGCCGGCTCGTCGAGGCCTGCTACATGGGGGCCCGCAACATGGCGTCGGTGGCCATGACCTGCGCGTGCGCGGGCATCATCGTGGGCATCGTCACGCTCACGGGCATCGGCCTCAACCTCTCGTCGATCGTCGTGGATCTCTCGGCGGGCAGCCTGTACCTCGGGCTCTTCCTGACGATGGTCGCGTGCCTCATCCTCGGCATGGGCGTGCCGACGACGCCGACCTACATCATCATGGCCACGCTGACCGCGCCGGCGCTCGTCGCGCTCGGCCAGGCGCAAGGCCTGGTCATTCCCATCATCGCCGTCCACCTGTTCGTGTTCTACTTCGGCATCCTGGCCGACGACACGCCGCCGGTGGGGCTGGCCGCGTACGCGGCGGCGGGGATCGCGCGCTCGGATCCGGTGAAGACCGGCTGGCAGGCGTTCTCGCTGGACATGCGGACGTTCCTGCTCCCGTACATGTTCATCACCGCCCCCGCCATGCTGCTGATCGACACGACATGGTGGGAGGTCGTCTGGATCTTCGTCACCGCGAGCGTGGGCATGTACGGGCTGGCGGCGGCGATGCAGGGCTACTTCATCACCGAGGCGCGCTGGTGGGAGCGCGTGGTCCTCTTCGTCTCCGCGATCTGTCTGGTGAAGCCCGGGATCTATACGGACATCGCGGGAATCATCGGCATGGCGCTGGTCTACGCCGCCCAGCGCCGCCGCGCGCCCGACGCACCGATCCTCTAACCCGAAGTTCCCCTTCCCTCCAGAGGGTATGGCGTTGATTTTGTTGGCGAGGGCAGGTCTCGGGGCTTGAGCGTTCTGGCTACAAGGTGAGGGAGACCCCGAGCCGATCAAGGGCGCGCTGCTGGAGCGGGGTGGGCGTCGTGATTTTGTCGAACTCGATCGCCGCGTCTGACTTCAGGCGCATGCGATCCTTCACGATCGTCCGCAGATGGCGCAGGAGCGACTGGAAGCTGTGGACGGGCTCGCCCTCGTCCGTCCGCTTCGTCAGCGCTTTGGCCTTCGCCCGGGGCGACCGCTGGGCCGGCGCCACCACCGAGCGGCGCTCGGCCTCGCCGGCCGCCGGGTCATCGTCGTCGAAGAGCATCGGGGCCAGCGCCCGCCGCATGTGCCACTCGACGTAGTAGGCCAGCAGGCAGAGGAATACGTGCGCGCGGACGCGATCGGCCGTGCGGTGATGAATGGGGCGCACCTTGAGGTCGACGGTCTTGAGGCTCCGGAACGCGCGCTCGACGGCGGCGAGGCGCTTGTAGCTGCGCACGGTCTCGGCCGTCGCGAGCCGATCGGCCGCGACGCTCGTCCGCAGGACATAGATCCCATCGAGGGCGGCCTCCCCCGCGATGGCGGCCTCGTCGCGCAC
>JBGPYK010000058.1:0-9755 GCA_041493245.1 Methylomirabilia bacterium
CCCCACGCGTCATCGGTGTACGGATGGTCGTCGCGGGTGTGGCCGCCGCGGCTCTCCTTGCGCTCCAGGGCGGCCAAGGCGCAGCAGTGGGCGACGGTCAGCAATGAGTCCAGATCGAGCGCGGTGTGCCAGCCCGGGTTGTAGGTGCGGCCGCCCTCGACCCTCACCTTCCGCGCCCGGTCCTTGAGGGCAACGATCTTCACCAGCGCCTCCCGCAGCTCGCTCTCGGTTCGGATGATGCCGACCAGCGTCTGCATGGTGTCCTGCAGCTCGGCCTGGATGGCGTAGGGGTTCTCGCCGCCCGCGCGGGTCAGCGGCTCCAACGCCTCGCGGGCGATCGACTCGACCTGCGCCGCGCTGACGCTCAGCGCGCCGCCGAAGTCCTTGGCGTAGAGCGCGGCATATAGCCCCGCGCGGCGGCCGAAGACGACCAGGTCCGAGAGCGAGTTGCCGCCGAGCCGGTTCGAACCGTGCAACCCAGCCGCCGCCTCGCCCGCCGCGAAGAGTCCGGGCACCGTGGCCGCCGTGGTGTCGGCGTCGACGCGGACGCCGCCCATCAGGTAGTGACAGGTGGGCCCGACCTCCATCGGCTCCTTGGTGATGTCGACGTCGGCCAGCTCCTTGAACTGGTGGTACATCGACGGCAGGCGCCGGCGGATGTAGTCCGCCGGCCGGCGCGTGGCGATGTCGAGGAACACGCCGCCGTGTGGGCTCCCCCGCCCGGCCTTGACCTCGGCGTTGATCGCGCGCGCCACCTCGTCCCGCGGCAGCAGGTCGGGCGTCCGGCGATTGTTCTTGTCGTCATACCACCGGTCGGCCTCGGCCTCGTTGTCGGCCGTCTCGCCCTTGAAGAACTCGGGGATGTAGTTGAACATGAAGCGCTCGCCCGTGTTGTTCTTCAAGGTCCCGCCATCCCCGCGCACGCCCTCGGTCACCAGGATGCCCCGCACGGAGGGCGGCCACACCATCCCCGTCGGATGAAACTGGACGAACTCCATGTCGATGAGGTCGGCGCCCGCCCACAGCGCCAGCGACTGGCCGTCACCCGTGTATTCCCAGGAGTTCGACGTGAACTTCCAGGCCTTGCCGATGCCGCCGGTGGCGAGCACGATCGCCTTGGCCTTGAACAGGACGAACTTGCCCGTGTTCCGCCAGTAGCCGAAGGCGCCCACGATTCGGCCCTGGTCGTCCTTGAGCAGGCGCTCGACCTTGCACTCCATGTATACCTCGATCCCCTGGTGGATCGCGTGGTACTGGAGGGTGCGGATCATCTCGAGGCCGGTGCGGTCGCCCACGTGGGCCAGCCGCGCGTAGCGGTGGCCGCCGAAGTCGCGCTGCAGGATACGCCCGTCCTTGGTGCGGTCGAAGAGCGCGCCCCAGCGCTCCAGCTCCAGCACGCGCTCGGGGGCCTCCTGGGCGTGGAGCTGGGCCATGCGCCAGTTGTTCAGCATCTTGCCGCCGCGCATGGTGTCGCGGAAGTGCACCTGCCAGTTGTCCTCGGGCCAGACGTTGCCGAGCGCGGCGGCGATGCCGCCCTCCGCCATGACGGTATGCGCCTTGCCGAGCAGCGACTTGCAGACGAGCCCGACCGACACGCCTTGCGCCGCCGCCTCGACGGCCGCTCGCAACCCGGCCCCGCCCGCCCCGATCACGAGCACATCGTGCTCGTGCGTCTCGTACTCGCTCGTCGCCATCGTCCTCCCCCGCTAGCGTGAACTATTCATGATCGATGTTCGCTGGCGTCGGACAGGTTCCGTGGATCTGTAGGGCGGGGGCTTGTCCCCCGCCGGCGCCATCTCTCATCGCTCAGCGAGTGGCGGGGGACAAGCCCACGCCCTACACGAACGTCGATCGCCTCCCACGACCAATCGACCGACTCACCCGTGTGATCGTTCATGAATTTTCAGAGCTAAAAGAGGATCCGGAGGTCGCGGATCACGCCCATGGACACCAGGCGGATGTAGAGATCCGCGAGGCCCACGCTGAAGAGCGAGAGCCACGCGAAGACCGGGTGACGCTCGTTGAGCCGGCTGATGATATGCCAGAGGCCGTAGCGGGTCGGCGCCTTCGAGAAGACGTCGACGTGGCCGCCGCAGACGTGCCGGCAGGAGTGGCAGGAGAAGGTGTAGCCGGCCAGCAAGACCACGTTGATCCACATGACGAGCGTACCGACGCCGATACCGAACCGGTGGCCGCCGCCGGACACCGGGAAACGGAAGGCGAGGATCGCGTCCCACGTGAGCACCACGACGAAGATGACGGCCACATACCACGCGTAGCGGTGGAAGTTCTGGAGGAGCAGGGGGAAGCGCGTCTCCCCCGAGTAGCCGGGCTTGGCGTCGCGGACGGCGCACGCGGCCGGGGCGAACCAGAAGGACCGGTAGTAGGCCTTGCGGTAGTAGTAGCACGTCAGGCGGAAGAGCCCGGGGCCCCAGAGAATCAGGAACGCCGGCGACACGATCCCGATGACCGGGAAGGTGAAGTTCGGCAGCCCGAAGCCGAAGGTCGAGTGCAGGCACGACTTCGAGATGCAGGGCGAGTAGAAGGGCGACAGGTACGGCGCGGCGAAGTAATGGGCGTTCTGAAGCGCCGCCCACGTCGAGTACACGATGAAGGACGACAGCACCACCACGACCGTGACGGGCAGCGCCCACCACGTGTCCTTCCGCAGCGTCGCCGCCGCGATGGGCGGGCGCGCCTCGCCGAGCACGTGTCCCCGCTGGTCCCGGAAGATCTGCGCGAGCCTCTCGATCATGCCCCCTCCCGCGCGTAGGCCTTCATGCCGTCCTGGTAGAGGTCACCGCCGTGACAGTCGTTGACGACCAAGACGGGGAAGTTCTCGACCTCGAGGCGGCGGATCGCCTCGGTCCCGAGGTCCTCGTACGCGACGACCTCGAGCTTCGTCACGAACTCCGACAGCACCGCGCCCGCGCCGCCCACGGCGCCGAAGTAGACGGCTTTGTATTGCCGGAGCGCGTCCTTCACGGCCTGCCCGCGATGGCCCTTGCCGATGGTCCCCTTGAGCCCCCGCTCGAGCAGCGCCGGCGTAAACTTGTCCATCCGGCTGCCGGTGGTCGGCCCGATGGAACCCACGATGTCGCCCGGCCGCGCCGGCGACGGCCCCGTGTAGTAGATGATCTGGCCGCGCACGTCGATGGGCAGCGCCTTGCCTTGCTCGATGAGCGGCCACAACCGCCCGTGCGCCGCATCTCGCGCCGTATACAGCACCCCCGTGATCCGCACCCGGTCCCCCGCCCTAAGCTGCTCCACGTCCGCATCGCTCAACGGGGGCCGCACATCTTTGAATCCGCCCGACGCAACCGTCACGCTCACAGCGTGACCTCTTTGTGCCGGTGCGCGTGACACTCGATGGTGACGGCGACCGGGAGCGAGGTGATGTGGCAGGGGTACGTAAGGATGTGGATCCCGAACGCGGTCGTATCGCCGCCGTAACCCTGGGGCCCGATCCCCGTGCGGTTGGCGCGGTCGAGCAATTCCTGCTCGATGGCGCCGATCGTGGCGTCGGGGTTGCGCGAACCGACCTCGCGAAAGAGCGCCTTCTTCGAGAGCAGCGCCGCCTGCTCGAACGTCCCGCCGACGCCCACGCCGAGGATCAGCGGCGGGCACGCGTCGGGCCCCGCCGTCTTCACGCACTCGAGGACCCAGTCCTTCACTCCGGCGACACCCTCGGCCGGCGTCAACATCTTGTACTTCGACCGGTTCTCGCAGCCGCCGCCCTTGGCCATCACCAAGATCCGGAGCGTGGCGCCCTCGACGACGTCGACGTGAATCACGGCCGGCGTGTTGTCGCCCGTGTTCACGCGGTCGAACGGCGACCGTACGATCGAGGCGCGCAGGTAGCCCTCGGTGTAGCCCTGGCGCACGCCCTCGTTGATCGCGTCGTAGAGCCCGCCGCCCGTCACGTGGACGTCCTGGCCCAGCTCGAGGAAGCAGATGACGAAGCCCGTGTCCTGGCAGTACGGAATGCGCCGGGTCCGCGCGAGGTCGGCGTTGTTCTGGAGCAGGCGGAGCACGTGCTGACCGGCCTCCGACCGCTCCGTGGCCAGCGCCCGGTCGAACGCGCGGAGCATATCGGGCTCCAGCTCCAGATTCGCGTCCATGCACAACTTCTTGACGGCGTCCGTGACCGCGCTGACGTGGATGTCGCGCATGTCAGTATGGTTACAGCTTGAGCTTGTCGACCAGCTCGCGGACGGCGGCGGCGGACTTGTCGAACGCCGCCTGTTCCTCGGCCGTGAGCGTGATCTCGATGATCTGCTCGACGCCCGACCGCCCCAGCTTGACCGGCACGCCGACGTAGAGCCCTTTGGTCTTGTACTGGCCGTTCAGGTACGCGGCGCACGGCAGGATCTTCTTCTTGTCCTTGAGGATGGCCTCGACCATCTCCACCGCGGAGGCCGCGGGCGCGTAGTAGGCGCTCCCCGTCTTGAGGAAGTTGACGATCTCGGCGCCGCCGTTCGCCGTGCGCGTGACGAGAGCCTGGATCTTGTCGGGGGGCAGCAGCTCGGTGATGGGGATGCCGGCGACCGTCGAGTAGCGGGGCAGCGGCACCATCGTGTCGCCGTGGCCGCCCAGCACGAAGGCCGTCACGTTCTCGACCGACACGTTCAGCTCGCGCGCGATGAACGTGCGGAAGCGCGCCGAGTCCAGCACCCCCGCCATCCCGATGACCCGCTCGGCCGGGAAGCCGGACTTCTTCCACGCGAGCTGGACCATGGCGTCCAGCGGATTGGTGACGAGGAGAAGGATGGCGTCCTTCGACCGCGCGACGACCTGCTCGACGACCCCACCCACGATCTCGGCGTTCTTGAAGAGGAGATCGTCCCGGGTCATGCCCGGCTTGCGGGCGAGCCCGGCGGTGATCACCACGATGTCGGAGTTCGCCGTCTCCTCGTAGCCGTTGGAGCCGGTCAGCGCGCTGTCGTAGCCGTGGACTGGTCCCGCCTGGGCGAGGTCGAGCGCCTTGCCCTGGGGGATGCCCTCGATGACGTCGACGAGCACGACGTCGCCCAGCTCCTTGTCGACGATGTACTGCGCGGCCGTCGCGCCGACGTTCCCGGCGCCGACCACGGTGATCTTGGGGCGACGATTGATCACGCTCAGCGGCTCGGCTCTCCCGACTTGCATGCTCGTTTCTCTTTCAGAGGCTCGCCATGGTCTTGACGATCGCGGTGCCGAACTCCGAGCACTTCACTTCTTTGGCGCCGTCCATCATCCGCGCGAAGTCGTAGGTCACGACCTTGGACTGGATGGTCTTCTCGAGCGCGGCGATGATCCGGTCGGCAGCGTCGGTCCACCCCATGTAGCGCAGCATCATCTCGCCGGAGAGGATGACGGAGCCGGGGTTGACCTTGTCCTGCCCCGTGTACTTCGGCGCCGTCCCGTGGGTGGCCTCGAAGAGCGCGTGCCCGGTGTCGTAGTTGATGTTGGCGCCGGGCGCGATGCCGATGCCGCCCACCTGGGCCGCGAGCGCGTCGGAGATCAGGTCGCCCGTCAGGTTGCAGGTGGGGATCACGTCGAACTCGTCCGGCCGGGTCATGATCTGTTGCAGGAAGGCGTCGGTGATCGCGTCCTTGATGAGGATCTTGCCGGCCGGCGGCTTGCCGCCGCACTCGTCCCAGCCGATCGTCTGGTCGCCGAACTCGCGCTTGGCCAGCGCGTAACCCCACTTCATGAACATCCCTTCCGTGTACTTCTGGATGTTCCCCTTGTGCACGAGGGTGATGTTGCGCCGGTGGTTCTCGATGGCGTAGCGGATGGCGGCGCGAATCAGGCGCTCCGAGCCCTCCTTGGAGACCGGCTTGATCCCGATCGACGAGGTGTTGGGGAACCGGATCTGCTTGACGCCCATCTCCTTCTGGAGGAACTCGACGACCTTCCGCGCCTCCGGCGTCCCCTGCTCCCACTCGATCCCCGCGTAGATATCCTCGGTGTTCTCGCGAAAGATCACCATGTCGACCTTCTCGGGATGCTTTACCGGAGACGGCACGCCCTTGAAGTACTTGACCGGACGGAGGCAGACGTACAGATCGAGCACCTGCCGCATCGTCACGTTCAGCGAGCGGAACCCCTCGCCGATCGGCGTGGTCAGCGGCCCCTTGATGGCGACGAGATACTCGCGGATCACGTCGAGCGTCTCGTCGGGCAGGAGGTTGGGCGGGCAGTCGGCGCCGTAGACGGCGTGCGCCTTCTCGCCGGCGTACACCTCGGCCCACGCGATCTTCTTCGTCCCGCGGTACGCCTGCTCCACGGCGGCGTCGAGCACGCGGACGGACGCCTGCCAGATGTCCGGCCCCGTACCGTCGCCCTCGACGAACGCGATGATGGGGTTGTCGGGCACGCGCAGCTTGCCGTGGTCGATGGTGATCTTCTCGCCCTTGGGGATCTTGATCTTGCCTGCCATTACGTGCGATCTCCTGCCTGAGCGGCGTTCAGCGCCGAGCCCGCCTTGAACCAGGCGATCTGCTCGGTGGTCAGGGTGTGAAGGGCCTCGATGGTCTCCGCGCGGCCGTCGGGCTTGCGGATAATCACGCGCACCGGCTTGCCGGGGGCGAGCGCCGCCAGCCCCGTGACGCTGACGCGGTCGCCCTGCTCGATGCGGTCGTAGTCACGCGGGTCCTTGAAGGTGAGGGGGAGGACGCCCTGCTTCTTGAGGTTGGTCTCGGCGATGCGCGCGAAGCTCTTCACGATGACGGCGGCGCAGCCGAGCCAGCGCGGCGACATGGCGGCGTGCTCGCGGCTCGAGCCCTCGCCGTAGTTCTCGTCGCCGACCACCACCCAGCGCAGTTTCCACCGCTCCTTGAGGTCTCGCGCCAGCTCCGTGAAGGGCTGGCCCGCCTCGCCGGTGAGCGGGTGGACGCCCGTGCCGACCTCGCCGGTGAACGCGTTGACGGCGCCGAGAAACATGTTGTTGCTGATGCGGTCGAGGTGACCGCGGTAGGCCAGCCACTTGCCCGCAGGCGAGATGTGGTCGGTGGTGGTCTTGCCCTTGGTCTTCAGGAGCAGCGACAGGGCGACGAAGTCCCGCCCGTCCCACTTCGGGAACGGCGACAGCAGCTGGAGGCGCTCGCTGTCCGGCCGGACCTGGATCTGCACGGAGTCGGGGTCGTCGGCCGGCGGCTCGTAACCCTCGCCGCTCCGCGCGAAGCCGTCGCGCGGCAGATCCTCCCCCTCGGGCGCGGTGAAGCGGAAGGGCCGGCCGGCCTTGTCCGCCAGCGTGCCGTGGACCGGGTCGAACTCGAGCGTACCCGCGAAGGCCAGCGCGGTGACGATCTCGGGGCTGGTCAGGAACGATAAGGTGGAGAGGTTGCCGTCGTTGCGCCCGGGAAAGTTCCGGTTGAAGGACGAAACAATCGTGTTCGCCCCCTCGGCCGCGCCGTCCGAGCGCGTCCACTGCCCGATGCAGGGACCGCAGGCGTTGGCGAGGACGGTGCCGCCCATCTTCGCGAAGGTGTCGGTGAGGCCGTCGCGCTCTATGGTGTGGAAGATCCGCTCCGACCCCGGCGAAACCCAGAAGGGCACCTTGGCGCGCAGTCCTGCCTTGATCCCCTGCATCGCGACGTGGGCGGCCCGGCGCAGGTCTTCGTAGGAGGAGTTCGTGCACGAACCGATCAGCGTGTTGGTGATGGTGGCCGGCCAGCCGTTGTCCTTCACCTCGGCGGCCAGCTTGGAGACCGGCCGGCCGCGATCGGGCGAGTGCGGCCCGACGATGTGGGGCTCCAGCTCGTCGAGGTTGATCTCGACCAGCTCGTCGTAGAACGCCTTCGGGTTCTCGAGCACCTCGGGATCGGGCGTGAGGTGCCGGCGGTGCTCCTCCGCGAGCCCGGCGATGTCCGCTCGCTCGGTGGCCCGCAAGTACGCCGCCATGCGCGCATCGAACGGGAACACCGAGGTGGTGGCCCCCAGCTCGGCGCCCATGTTGCAGATCGTGCCCTTACCGGTGGCGCTGATCGACTCCGCGCCGGGCCCGAAGTACTCGATGATCTTGTTGGTGCCGCCCTTGACCGTGAGCAGCGTGCACACGTACGTGATCACGTCCTTGGGCGCCGTCCAGCCGTGCAGCTTACCCGTGAGGTGGACCCCCACCAGCTTCGGATCCAGCACCTCCCACGGCAACCCCGCCATGACCTCGCCGCAGTCGGCCCCGCCGACGCCGATGGCCAGCATGCCGAGCCCCCCGCCGTTGGGCGTGTGCGAGTCGGCGCCGATCATGAGCCCACCCGGGAAGGCGTAGTTCTCGAGGACGACCTGGTGGATGATCCCCGACCCCGGCCGCCAGAAGCCGAGGCCGAACTTCCGGGCGGCCGAGCGCAGGAAGTTGTAGACCTCCTCGTTCTCGCCGATGGCGCGCGTGAGGTCTTCGGCCGCGCCCGTCTGCGCGCGGACGAGATGGTCGCAGTGAAGTGTGGCCGGCACCGCCGTGCGCTTGCGCCCCGACATCATGAACTGCAGGAGCGCCATCTGCCCGGTCACGTCCTGCAGGGACACCCGGTCCACGCGCAGGCGGAGGATCGCCTTGCCCCGCTCCCACACCTGCTGATCGAAGTCGTGGCAGTGCGCGACGAAGATCTTCTCCGAGAGCGTGAGCGGGCGGCCGAAGGCGCGGCGGGCGCGGTCGAGGCGTTCCGGCATGGAGGCGTACAGCGACCGGATCTGATCGAGCACCAACGCCTCCTCACTCTCCTGCCTGCGCGATCGTCGCGAGCACGCAAACATTCGCCTCCCACCCCGCGTCGGGCCCCGCGTCGGGAGGGAGGCGACGTCTGAACGCCGCCATCGTACCGCCCACCCCGCAAAGCGTCAAGGATAGTGGGCGGGAGGCGGGCGGACGGCGTCCTCTCACCACAGCCGCCCTCGCTCCGATCACCGGCGAGCCATTCCCACTCGTCACGGCTGTGTCGTCGTATCGCGAAACGGGAATGGGTCACCCGGACGCCGTCCGCCCCCCTCCCGCCGTGTCACCGTTCGACTACCGGCGCGAGTTCATGAATCATTCGGCTCGGAGCCTGTCGGAGTATCGAGGAGCGCCACGGCTTTGCCGGGGTGCTCCGAGCGTTGGGAGGTGAGGCCCGAATGTCGAGGAGCGCCACGGCTTTGCCGGGGTGCTCCGAGCGTCGGGGGGTATGGGGGGCCATATCGGGGCCCCCCATGTTCATAGCCGGCCGAGCAGGCGCCGTGTCGCCATCTGGCGCAGGCGGATGATGGACGTGGTGGGGGCGAGACCCTGCGGGCAGACCTCGGTGCAGTTGCCCTGGCCGTGACAGCGCGCGAGGGCGTCGTCAGAAAGGAGCACCGACCAGCGAGCGGCCCCGCCGGCGTCGCGATGATCGCGCTGCAGGGTGAAGACCCGGTTGAGGGCGGCGGGCCCGGGGAAGCGCTCGTTGTGGGCCACCATCGTGCAGGCGGAGACGCACATGCCGCACCCGATGCACTCGATCGCGGGATCGATGTCCCGCCGCTCGGCGGAGTCGCGCGGGACGATGGCGTACGCGCCGGCGCCCGGCACGGGCCGGAAGACGGTGTCGACGTCGCGCATCCGGGCGTCGAACGGCGCCATGTCCACGACGAGGTCGCGCAGCAGCGGAAAATGGTAGAGCGGCCGCACCGTCACCTCGCCGCCGCCGAGGGCGGCCAGACGCGTCCGGCACGCCCAGCGCTCGCGCCCGTTGACGACCATCGCGCACGAGCCACACATCCCGACGCGACACGCATAGCGGAAGGCCAGCGTCGCGTCC
>JBGPYK010000081.1:0-8160 GCA_041493245.1 Methylomirabilia bacterium
ACGGTGAGGGTAAGGACGGGGTCGAGGTGGGGGGCGGCGAGGTGGTAGGCGGCGGTGAGGGTGACGAGGGCGAGGAGACCGCCGATGAGGCCCTGGAGCAGGCCCTGGAGCAGGAGAGGCAGTCGCACGACGATCTCGGTGGCGCCGACGAGGCGCATGATTTCTGTTTCGTGGCGGCGGGCGTAGAGGACGAGGGTCGTCGCAGTGGTGACGGTGAGGATGGCGGCCAGCCCGAGCAGCGAGCCGATACCGAGCCCGATCATGCCGAGGAGCCGCTGCCAGTGCGCGAGCCGCTCGACCCAGTCGACTCCGCCGGCCACCTCCTCGACCTCGGGGAGCGCGGCCAGGCGGCTGATCAGCACGCGCGCGCCGTCGGGGGTCGCCGCGGCCGGCGCCGGGGTGATTTCGATCGATGCGGGCAGCGGATTCGACGGCAGCCCCTCCACGACCGCGGCGTCCTTGCCGAGGACGCCGCGCAGCGACTGGAGCGCCTGCGCCTTGCCGACGTACGTGGCGCTGGCCACGTTGCCGAGTGCCTCGACGCGGCTCAGCAGCGCCGGCACGTCCTGGGACGCGGGCTCACGCCTGAGGTAGACGATGATGCGGACGCGGTCGCGCCACTCCGCCACGGCGTGGCCGAGGTTCGAGGACAGCACCCAGAAGCCACCGAGCGCGACCAGCGAGAACGTGATGAGCACGACGGCGCTCACCGCGACGCGTCCGGCGCGCCGGAGGTCGCGGAGCGCCTCGCCCAGCATGAAACCGAGCACTTAGCCCTCGTCCTTCACGAGGCGGCCCCGCTCGAGCACGAGCACGCGCCGCTTGAGGCGCAGGGCCAGGCGCGTCTGGTGCGTGGCGAGGACGACCGTCGTCCCCCGCGCCCAGATGTCCTTCACCACCTCGATGATCTCCGTCGCCATCGCGTCGTCGACGCTACCCGTCGGCTCGTCGGCAACGAGCAGGGCCGGCTTGCGCACGATCGCGCGCGCGAGCGAGGCGCGCTGCGCCTCGCCCTGCGAGAGCTGGGCGGGGTAGGACTGCGCGCGCGCGGAAAGGCCGACGGCACGGAGGGCATCGAAGACCCGGGGAGTGATCTCGCTACGCGGCGTCCCCGTCACGCGCAGGACGAAGGCGATGTTCTCGTAGACCGTGCGGCCGGGCAGGAGCTTGGCGTCCTGGAACACCACGCCGATCGAGCGCCGCAGCTCGGCGACCTGCGAGCGTCGCAGATGGGCGACGGGGCGGCCGAGGACCTCGACCTCGCCCTCGGTGGGAACCTCGTTGCGATACAGGAGGCGCAGCAGCGTCGTCTTGCCGGCGCCGCTTGAGCCCGCGAGGACCACGAACTCGCCCTTGCCGACCGTGAACGTCACGTCGGAGAGGGCAGGCACCTTCACCGGTCCCACCGCGTAGACCTTCGACACCTGGTGAAACTCAATCATGGTGGGCGGCTCGATTATAGCCGTCCGCCCTAGACTTGCGGGAGCTTTGCCGACTCAGAACATGGGGGCCCAGACATGGCCCCCCATACCCCCCAACGCTCGGAGCGCCCCGGCAAAGCCGTGGCGCTCCTCGATACTCCGACAGGCTCCTAGACTTTCGGCAGCTTTGCCTCCAGGAGACGGTTGACGATCGCCGGGTTGGCCTTGCCCCCGGTGGCCTTCATCACGAGCCCGACGAGGGCCTTGGCGGCGGCCGTCTTGCCCTTCTTCCAGTCCTCCAGCGGCTTGGGATTGCCGGCCAGCACCTGGTCGATGACGGCCTCGAGCGCCCCGGTGTCGGCCACCTGCGTCAACCCCTCGCGCTCCACGATCGTCGCCGGCGCCTCGCCCGACCGGGCCATCTTCTCGAACACGTCCTTGGCGATCTTGCCGCTGATCGTCCCGTCGTCGATGAGTCGGACCAGCGCCCCCAGGTGCGCCGGGGGGACGGGCGAGGCGGCGACGGCGCGCTCGTCGTCGCCGGGCAGCACGCGCAGCAGCTCGGACATGATCCAGTTCGAGACCGCCTTGGCGTTCCGGCCCTCGCGAACCGCCGCCTCGTAGTAGTCCCCCAGCGCCGTGCTCTGCGTGAGGATGGCCGCGTCGTAGGCGGGCACGTGGTAGTCGGCAACGAAGCGCGCGCGCCGCGCGCGGGGCAGCTCCGGCAGCTCGGCCCGCACAGACTCGACCCGCGCGGCGTCGAGCGTCAGCGGTACCAGATCGGGCTCGGGAAAGTAGCGGTAGTCGTGCGCGTACTCCTTGGAGCGCATCGACCGCGTGTAGCAGCGGTCGGCGTCCCACAGCCGCGTCTCCTGCACGATCCGCTCGCCGGCCGCGAGCGCTTTCGCCTGGCGCTGGACTTCGAACTCCAGTGCGCGCTGAACATTCCTGAAGGAGTTCAGGTTCTTGATCTCGACCTTGGTCCCGAACTCCGTCGCGCCTCGCGGCCGGAGCGAGACGTTGGCGTCGCAGCGGAGCGAGCCCTCTTCCATGTTGCCGTCGCAGACACCGAGGCAGATGAGGACGGCGCGGAAGGCCTTGAGGTAGGCCGCGGCCTCCTCGGGTGAACGAATCTCGGGCCGCGAGACGGTCTCCATGAGCGGTACACCGGCGCGGTTGTAGTCGACGAGACTCGCCTGCGCGGTCTCCAGCGTCCCCTCGTGCACGAGCTTGCCGACGTCCTCCTCGAGATGTAGCCGCTGGATACCGATCCGCCGCGGCGCGCCGTCGGGAAGGTCAACCTCCAGCCAGCCGTCCTCCGCCAGCGGTTCTTCATACTGGCTGATCTGGAAGTTCTTCGGCATGTCCGGGTAGTAGTAGTGCTTGCGTGCGAAGCGGCAGCCCGCATTGACCCGGAGGTTGAGGGCGAGCGCCGAGCGCACACCGAACTCGATGGCCACGCGGTTGACCACGGGCAGCGTGCCGGGCATGCCCAGACAGACGGGGCACGTCTGCGTGTTGGGAGCGGCGCCGAAGATCGTCGGGCACCCACAGAACATCTTCGAGCGGGTACGGAGCTGCGCGTGCACCTCGAGCCCGATGACGGTCTCCATTGTAGCGGGGGCGGCGGGCCCGGTACTCACCGTGGGTGGCCCGCCCGAGCTGCGACGTAGCTCCGTTCACATATCGGATTGATCATCTGGTTGTTTCCAGGCTCGGTCGCCGCGAAAGCCAGTCGGTCGCTTGCTCATAGGTGTACGCGCAGCGGAGGAGGCGGGCTTCGTCGAAGGGGCGGCCGATGAGCTGGAGCCCGATCGGCAACCCGGCGGTGTTGAAGCCGCAGCGCAGGGACAACGCGGGCAGCCCGGCGAGGCTCCCGGGGACAGTGAAGACGTCGTTCAGGTACATGGCGAGCGGGTCGGCCTTCTCGCCGTGCTTAAAGGCGACGCTCGGCGTGGTCGGCGCGACGAGCAGGTCCACGTGAGCGAAGGCGACGTCGAAGTCGCGCCGCACCAGCGTGCGCACCTTCTGCGCGCGCCCGTAGTAGGCGTCGTAATAGCCCGCGGAGAGCGCGTAGGTGCCGAGCATGATCCGTCGCTTGACCTCGGCACCGAAGCCGGCGGCGCGCGTCCGGCTCTCCATGTCGATCAAGTCCTTGCCGCCCGCCACGCGAAGGCCGTACTTCACGCCGTCGTAGCGGGCGAGGTTCGACGAGGCCTCGGCGGGCGCGACGATGTAGTAGACGGCGAGGCCATAGTCGGTCGTCGGGAGTGAGACCTCCTGCACCGTCGCGCCGAGGTCCCGCAGCCGCGCGATCGCCGCCCGCACCGCCGTCTCCACCTCGGGATCCAGCCCCTCGCCGAAGTACTCGCGCGGCACGCCGAGCTTGAGCCCCTTCACGCCACCCGCGAGCAACGCTGCGTAGTCGGGAACGGCCTCGTCCACCGAGGTGGCGTCGTGAGGGTCGACGCCGGCGATGGCGTGCAGGAGCAGCGCCGCATCGCGCACGTCGCGCGCGAGGGGCCCGACCTGGTCGAGCGAGGACGCGAAGGCGACGAGCCCGTAGCGCGAGACGCGCCCGTAAGTCGGCTTGACGCCAACGACGCCACAGAACGCCGCGGGCTGTCGCACCGAACCGCCGGTGTCCGTGCCAAGCGCTGCCGCCGCCAGATCACCGGCCACCGTTGCCGCCGAACCTCCCGACGAGCCGCCGGGGACGCGGGTGAGGTCCCATGGATTGCGCGTGAGCTTGAACGCCGAGTGCTCGGTGGACGAGCCCATCGCGAACTCGTCCATGTTCGTCTTCCCGAGCATGACGGCGCCGGCCGCGCCGAGTCGCGCCACCGCCGTAGCGTCGTAGGGCGGGACGAAGGGTTCGAGGATCTTCGAGCCACACGTCGTGGCGACGCCCCGAGTGCAGAGCACGTCCTTGTACGCCAGCGGCACGCCGTCCAGCGGCCCGAGCGGCGCGCCGTCGTGGTAGCGAGCGTCGGCGGCCCCGGCGGCCGCGAGGGCGCGATCGCGCGTGACCGTCAGATAGGCGCCCACCTGCCCGTCGAGCTTCTCGATCCGCTCGAGGTAGGCCTCGGTCACCCGAGTCGGCGTCGCCTCGCGACGGCGATAGGCCGCCGTCAGCTCGTGGATGGTCAGCCGCGTGAGGTCGGTGGTCACCGGGCCCTCAATCCTCGATGATCCGCGGCACGCGGAAGAACTCGCCGGCGCGGTCGGGGGCGTTGGCGAGCGTCGCCTCCTGGGGCAGGCACGGCGTGTTCTCATCGTCCCGCATGACGTTGACGAGCGGCACGGCGTGGGACGTCGGCGCCACGCCTTCGACGTCCAGCTCACGCAGCTTGTCGATGTAGGCCAGGATCGCGTCGAGCTGCTCGCGCATCCGCTCCAGTTCCTCGTCGCTGAGGTGCAGGCGCGCCAGCCGCGCCACCTGCTCGACTTCCTGCCGGCTGATCACTGTAACGGGGTCGGCGAGGCCGGCGCGTGCCGTGGGTGGCCTGAGAACGGAGCGTGTGGCTCCATGGCTAGCTAGATCTCCTCCAGGTGCGCGTATTGGAGCGACAGGCGCTTGCGGCCGACGCTGGCGAAGCGGACGGTGACGATGACGTCCGCGCCTTCGCGCTCGACGCCCACCACGAAGCCTTCGCCCCAGCGGGCGTGGCGGACGCGTGCGCCGACCTTGAGCGGTAGATCATCGTCCATCGTGTCGGCGGCGGCGCGATAGGCCACTTCGTCGGGCTCCGAGGCCACCGGAGCCTCCGCGCGCGTCGCGTTCAGCGAGGCGAGCTGGTCCTCGGGCATCTCGCGGAGGAAGCGCGAGGGCTCCCCCACCCCGTAGCCGTGGATGCGCCGGTGGAGCGCCCAGGAGAGATAGAGCCGGTCGCGAGCCCGCGTGAGCCCCACGTAGCAGAGGCGGCGTTCTTCCTCGATCTCCTCCGGGTCGTCCATCGACCGCGCATGCGGAAAGACGCCCTCCTCCATCCCCGTGAGGAAGACCACCGGGAACTCGAGCCCCTTCGCGGAGTGCAGCGTCATCAGCGTCACCCGTGACGCCTCGTCCTTCAGCTCGTCGATGTCGCTCACGAGCGCGACGCTGTCGAGGAACCCCTCGATCGTCGCCGCGTCGGCGACGTTGGTGTAGTCCTCGGCGGCGGCGATCAGCTCTTCCAGGTTCTCGAGCCGAGCCTCGGCCTCCGGCGAGCGCTCCGCCTTCAGCGTGTCACGGTAGCCGGTGCGATTCAGCACGAGGTCGATGAAGGCCGGCGGCGGCAGCGTCGGGCGCTCGGCCGCCAGCGCGGTGATCAACTTCGCGAACTCGCCGAGCACGCGCGCCGGCTTGCCGCTGATCCCGGTCGGCGGGTCTGCCGCGAGTACCAGCAGCGGCTCCTCCTCGCGCCCCACCACCTCGTCGAGACGGGCGACCGTCGTCTGCCCGATTCCGCGTGGCGGCGTCTGGATGGCCCGGCGGAAGGCCACGTCGTCGGCCGGGTTCAGCACGAGCCGCAGGTACGCGAGGGCGTCCTTGACCTCCTTGCGCTCATAGAACCGCATGCCACCCACGATCACGTAGGGGACGCGCCCGCGCCGGAACGCGTCCTCGAGCACACGCGACTGGGCGTTCGTCCGGTAGAAGACGGCGACCCCGTCCCAGGGGATGCCGTCGCCGCGGAGCGTGAGCAGCGTCTGGGCGACGAAGTTGGCCTCCTCGTGCTCGTCCCAGGCCCGGTAAAGGCGCGCGCGCTCCCCCTCGACGTTCTCCGTCCAGAGTGTCTTCTCCTTGCGCTGGACGTTATGCTCGATGACCGCAGCGGCCAGCGAGAGGATGCGCTTCGTGGAGCGGTAGTTCTGCTCCAGTCTGACGACCTTCGTGCCCGGGAAGTCGTTCTCGAAGTCGAGAATGTTGCGGATGTTGGCGCCGCGGAAACGATAGACCGACTGATCGGGATCACCGACACAGCAGATGTTCCGGTGCTCGGACGTCAGCAGTCGGAGAATCAGGTACTGGGCGCGGTTCGTGTCCTGGTACTCGTCGACCAGGACGTGGCGCCACAGGCCGCGATACCACGCCAGCACCTCGGGGACGTCCTGGAGTAGCTTCAGCGTAGAGAGCAGGAGGTCGTCGAAGTCGACGGCGCCCGCGGCCTTGATCTGCTTCTCGTAGCGCGAGTAGACCAGCGCCAGCTTCTGCTCCCACGGCCCCCGCGCGTCGCGCAGCGTGTCGGCCACGGCGATCATCTGGTTCTTGAGAGAGCTGATGCGATGCGCGACCGCGCTCGGGGTGAATGTGCGCTCGGCCAGCTCGCCTTCCTTCATGCACGCCTTCACGAGCGCCAGCCGATCGTCCTCGTCATAGATGACGAAGTGCGAGGGCAGCCCGATGTGCCGCCCATGCTGGCGCAGGATCCGTACGCAGGCCGCGTGGAAAGTCGCGATCAGCGGCGACTTCAGCCCGACGGGGAGCAGCAGGTCGTCCACCCGCCGCGCCATCTCCCTCGACGCTTTGTTGGTGAAGGTGACGGCCAGCACGTTCCGAGGGGACACGCTCTGGACACCGATCAGCCAGGCGATCCGGTGGGCGATGACGCGCGTCTTGCCGCTCCCGGCCCCGGCGAGCACGAGGAGCGGCCCGTCGCCGGCGGTGACGGCCTCACGCTGAGCGGGATTCAGGTCGTCGAGGAGTCGCTCGAGATGGCTCACCCGCCGATTGTACCGGCGGGACACGACGGCGCCAAGAGCGATCACCCGTCAGGGGCGCGATGCAGCAGCTTCACGTGGTCTACCGGAATGCCGAACGGGGCGAAGGCGTCACTCAGCGCACCCACAGGCGCTCGTTATACGGCTCGAAGCACACGTCCGGCGCGAGGAGCGAGATTGGGCCGCAGACAGCTACTCGACCGTAACGCTCTTGGCCAGATTCCGCGGCTGGTCGACGTCGCAGCCGCGGCGGACGGCGATGTGGTAGGCGAGGAGCTGCAGCGGGATGACGGTCAGGAGCGGCGCCAGCAAGTCGGCGCAGGGCGGGACCTCGAGGACGTGGGTCGCCTTGGCCGCGATGGTGCGATCGCCGGCCTGGACGATGGCGATGACCAGGCCCTCGCGGGCGCGAACCTCCTCGACGTTGCCGAGCATGCGCTCGTAGGAGCCGTCGCGCGGGGCGATGGCCACGACGGGGAGGCCGTCGGTGATGAGCGCGATGGGGCCATGCTTCATCTCGCCGCCGGCGTAGCCCTCGGCGTGGATGTACGAGATCTCCTTCAGCTTGAGTGCACCCTCGAGCGCGATCGGGTATTGCAGGCCGCGGCCCAGGTAGAGAAAATCCGTGGCGTGCGACAGGTGCCGCGCCAGCTCGGCCACCTTCCCGTCCAGCTCGAGCGTCTGCTCGACGAGGCGCGGGATCTCGACGAGGTCGCGGATACGCTTGCGGACGTCCTCGGCGGTGATGGCGTCGCGCTGGCGGCCGAGCCAGAGGCCGAGCAGGTAGGTCGCGACGATCATCGTCGAAAACGCCTTGGTCGAGGCCACGCCGATCTCGGGGCCCGCGTGCATGTAGAGGGTGCCCGTGGCCTCGCGGGCCAGCGCAGAGCCGACCACGTTCGTGATGGCGAGGATGGGGCAGCCCTTGAGGCGGGCGGCCTTCACGGCGCCCAGGGTGTCGGCGGTCTCCCCCGACTGGGAGACGGCGACGACCAGCGTCTCGGGGCCGACGATCGCGTCACGGTAACGGAACTCG
>JBGPYK010000579.1:0-2272 GCA_041493245.1 Methylomirabilia bacterium
ACAGCACGGCCGAGCTGCGCTACCTGGTGATTCCGGAGCGGCCGGCGGGCACCGAGGGCATGAGCGAGGACGAGTTGGCCGAGCTGATCACCCGCGACTCGATGATCGGCGTCGCCCGCGTGGAAGCGCCGCGGCGATGAATGGCGCCCACGACCTCGGCGGCATGCACGGCTTCGGACCGATCGATCCGGAAAAGAACGAGCCCGTCTTCCACGCGGACTGGGAGCGCCGCTTGTTCGCGCTGACCAAGGCCATGGCGGCGTGGGGCAAGTGGAACATCGACATGGGCCGCTACGCGCGCGAGCAGATGCCGCCGGCCGAATACCTCGCCACGAGCTACTACGAGCACTGGCTCTTCGGCCTCGAGAAGCTCGTCGTCGACCAGGGCTTCCTCACGCGCGAGGAGCTCGACGCGCGCCTCGCCGCGCTCAGGAGGGCGTGACGATGCCGCTGCTGACCGCCGACCGGGTCCGGCAAGTCCTCACGCGCGGCGACCGCTCGCGCATGGACGTCGATCTGCCGCCGAAGTTCAAGCCGGGTGATCGCGTGCGCACGCGCAACATCCATCCGCTGGGCCACACCCGCCTGCCTCGCTACGCGCGGGCCCGCGTGGGCGTGGTCGATCGCGACCACGGCGTCTTCGTCTTCGCGGACGTCAGCGGCAACGGGCTCGGCAAGATCCCCCAGCACGTCTACAGCGTCCGCTTCACCGCGCGCGAGCTGTGGGGCCCGGAGGCCTCGCCGCGCGACACCATCTACATCGACCTGTGGGACGACCACCTGGATCCGGCGTGAGCCTCCCGGCCGACGTCGCCACGCTGACCGCGATCCCCCGGGACGCCGACGGTCCCGTCTTCGGCGAGCCCTGGCAGGCCCAAGCCTTCGCGATGACGCTGATGCTCTACGAGCGCGGCCACTTCACGTGGAAGGAATGGGCGGAGCGCCTGGCCCGAGAAATCGCCGCCGCCAAGACCCGCGGCGAACACGACGACGGCACCCACTACTACGAGTACTGGCTCGCCGCCCTCGAGAAGCTCGTGGCCGACAAGGGCCTGCTGGGCGCCAGCGAACTGGCTGCGCGCAAGGACGCGTGGGAGACGGCGGCGCGCGAGACCCCCCACGGCAAACCGATCGAGCTGCGTCCCGCGCACTGAGGATCGACTTCGCATAGACGGGGCGGTGGTCCTGCGCTCCGTTATCCGACAGAACGACATCGAAGACCAACCACGTCTCGCGGCGACTGATCCGCGGGATGCGTCGGTACTCGCCGGTGCGATTCCAGCGAGCGGTCCAGAGCTTCCAGCAGATCTGGAAGGCGACGGCGGTCTTGCCGGTGCCGGTCGCCATGGTGACCAGCAGGCGCCGACGGCCAGTGAGAATGCCCTCGACCACGCGATTGACGGCGATCTGCTGGTAGTAGCGCTCCCCCTTGCCGACCGCGTAGTTGAACGGCGTGAGAAGCCGGGTGGCGATGCGCTGATCGGTCAGGCCGCGGGCCGCGCGGTAGCGCTCCCACAGCTCCTCGGGCGTCGGATAGTCGGTCCGAGTCTTTTCCAGCCCGGCGGCGTAGTCGAACTCGACGATCTCCTCCCCGTTGGTCGCGTAGGCGAATTGGAGCCCCAGCATCTCGGCGTAGGCCTTGGCCTGCTGCAGCCCGGCGGCGGCGGCGCGGTAGGCGGCCTTGGCCTCGACGACGGCGAGCGGAAAATCGCGAGTGTAGCGCAGCAGATAGTCCACACGCTTCGGCGGCTTGCGGATGAACCCCTTGCCCACCGGGACGATCCGGCCATCCGTGATGGTCCGTTGCTCGGCGACGGAATGCGGCTCCTCGTCCCAGCCAGCGGCCTGCAGCCGCGGCACGACCTGCTTACGACACGTGTCAGCTTCGTTCATCCAGTTCGGTGGTTCGCTCTCCCCGGTTCGCGCGGCACTCTACCTGGCATCGCTGATCTCGACGAGGGGTTCGCCCTGATCGAGTAGTTGGAGGGCAGCCGGTAGAGCGTCGGCCAGGACATCTCGAAGTCGCGCGTTCGAGGTGTTTCCACACGTAATCCACAGCACCTGGGGCGGTGGACCAAGACGCTCGAGCAGGCGAACGAAGTCGGCATCCTTCGTCATGACGACTACATTCGCCGCCCGCGCCGCCTGATAGATCACGCGGTCTTTCGCCTGTCGCAGGTCGAAGTCGCGGACGGCATGTGTTTCGATCCGAAAGCGCTCGATGAGCCATGGCGCCAGGGCCGGCGGCAACTGCGCATCGATCCAGATCGTC
>JBGPYK010000514.1:0-2688 GCA_041493245.1 Methylomirabilia bacterium
GTGCCCATGATGCCCAGCCCGATGAACCCGACTTTCATCTCGATCTCCTATTTCTTGCCGTCGAAGACGTGCGTTGCGATGCGCGCCGCCGTCATGGCGGTGGGCCAACCGGCATAGAAAGCCATGTGCGTGATGACTTCACCGATTTCGTCCTTCGTCACGCCGTTCGCTAGCGCGCGCTCGATGTGCCCCTTCAGCTGGTCACCGCGGTACATCGCCGTGAGCGCGGCCACGGTGATGAGGCTCCGGTCGCGCTTGGACAAGCCGGGGCGCTCCCAGATGTCCCCGTAGACCACCTTCTCGGTCAGCTCGATCAGCTTGGGGACGACCCCGCGAACTTCCTCCCTCGCTGGTGATGCGGCTGCGGGCGTAGCCATGTTTTGCCTCCTCGGTTGGCGTTCAGGCGATCTTGATGATGCCAGGCTCGACCTGCTGGAAGCGGTCGGCCACGAGCGGGTCGTGGCCCGCGACGATAAGCTTCTCCTTACCGGCCAGCGTGTGGATGGTCTCGAAGGCGTCGAGCATCTCGGGCAGGTTGGTGATGATCTGCACGGGCTGGCGCGTCTCCACGTTGTGGTAGAAGTGCGAGGCGTCCGAGGTGAGGACGACCGTGCCGCGCTTGGTCTCGACGCTGACGATCTGCAGCCCCGCGGTGTGGCCGCCGACCCTGTGCACGCGGAGCCCGGGGAACACCTCGCGGTCGCCGTCGACGAACTTGACGCGGTTGGCGTAGTTCAGCGTCACGAGCCCGGCCAGCGCATTGACGTTGGCCGAACCCCGGAAGGCCGGCGTCCCGCCGTATTTCCCCGTCCAGAACGCGGCTTCGTCCTGCTGGATCCAGAACTCCGCGTTGGGGAAGAGGCTGTGGCCCGCCCAGTGGTCGTAGTGCAGGTGCGTGATGAGCGAGATGGGCACGTCGGCGGCCTTGATCCCCGCGCGCTCGACCATCGACGCCGGCGTGACGTAGTTGCGCATGCCGCGCGACTTGGCCTCGTCGTCAAGGAAGCCCGTGTCCACGAGGACGGGCTGGGGGCCGCCCAGGATCAGCCAGACGAAGTAGTGGAGCGTGAGCTTGTCGTGCGACGCCTCGCGGTAGAAGAACTGGCACTTCGTCGTGTCCCGTTCCGAGTACTTGAGCGCGTAGACCTCGTACATGGATGTCCCTCCCAGAACCGGGAGTCTACCCTATCCCAGCCGCCTGAGGGAGCGGCCGTGGGAACCTTCACGGGCGCCGAATGTTATTGTCGGCAGACATGGCGTCTCTCACCGGCATCTTCGTGGGCCTCGTCCTGCTTGTCTGCGGACGCCGCCTCTACTGGCTCTTCGTCGCGGGCATCGGCTTCCTGACCGGATTGGCGCTCGCGCCGGACCTGCTCCCGGGCCGGCCGGAGTGGCTGATCCTCCTCGCGGCGCTCGTGGTCGCCATCGTCGGCGCCGTGGTCGCGATCGTGGCGCAGCGGCTCACCATCGGGCTCATCGGCTTTGTCGCCGGCGGCGGCATCGGCCTGCTGCTGCTTCGCGCGCTGGGGTTCGGAGGCGATGCGCCGGGCTGGATCGCCTATCTCATCGCCGGAGTCATCGGGCTGGTGCTGATGCTCGCGCTGTTCGAGTGGGCGCTTATCTTGTTATCGTCGCTCGCGGGCGCGAACCTGATCGTCGCGGGCGTCGTCGCGCGCTTCCCGCTCCCTCAGGCGATCGCGCTCGTGCTGCTGATCGGCCTCGTGCTCATCGGTGTCGTCGTGCAGGCCCAGCGGCCGGGCCGCCGCCCTTCCGCGCCGCGCGCCTGACCTAGTTCGCCCCTGCCGGCGCTACGCGTGGAAAGTCTGCCGGCCCTCGTCGCGGTTCCACAGGCGGAGCAGGTGGCGCTTGCGCTCGGGCTCGTCGGCGTCGCGAAACGGTGTCCGGCTGTGGGCGAAGAGCCAATTGTTCAGATACTGGAGCTGGCCCTTCTCGATCGTGAACTCCACCCACAGCGCCGGCGAGTTCAGAGCGGCGCTCATGGCCGCCAAAGCTTCGCGCCCAGCATCGTCGAGCGCGGTTCCCGTCAAACCTTCGGCGCTCTCGATGAGGCTCTGGTTGTAGCGGCAGCGCAGGCCGGCGGCCGTGGGCTCGAACACCGGCTGATGGGCGACCTTGGGGTCATTCGGCGCGTGCTCGGCCTGCCGGTCCCAGGGGAAGGGCGCGTGGAGGCGGCGGAGCAGCTCCGGCTGGCGCCGCTCGAGCTCGTCGTGCGCCGTCTGCAGGCTCACGAAGCGGCTCACGCCCCCTTCGAGTGCCGGATGCAGGCAGAGCAGCCCGACGAGCTCGGGCGGCTCCGCCAGCCATGGCGCGTCCGTGTGGAATTGAAGATCGAGATTCGTCACGGACCGCCGCACGCCGTAGGTCAGGGCGCGGCCAGTGTCCCGGACGTCGTAGAGCATCGTGCCGTCCCACTTCTGCGCGACGAGGCGTCCCAGGAGGGATCCGAGGAGCCACCCGAGAGCCCGGTTCTCCTCCGCCGAGAAGCGCTCGACAGGAACCCGATCGAGCACTGCCAGCCCGATCCCATCGCGAAGCTGCCGCGCGACGGCCGCCATGACCTCGCGGCACTGCGGCAGCGAGAACTGGGTCGGGGACAGGAGCAGGGTCGGCAGGGGCTCGCGCCGCAGTCCGTGCACGACCGACTCGAGCTCATCCACGGCGCCCGCA
>JBGPYK010000622.1:0-2034 GCA_041493245.1 Methylomirabilia bacterium
ACGTCGAGATCGTCGGCGTCCCCCGCGTCGGCCGCGTCGGCGTCGCCGAACAGCGCGCGCATGCGCTCGCGCGCGGCGGCCAGGTCCGTCTCGGACAGGGCGGTGGTGGCGCCCTCGATGGTGACGTGCTTGGCGAGGCCGGAGCGCTTCTCGATGGCGCTGACGCGGAGGATGCCGTCGAGGTCCAGCTCCATCCGGCACAAGACCTCGTTGCCGGCGGGCACGGGCGCGAGACCCTCGATGCGGAAGCGCCCGACCAGGAGGTTATTGAGGGCGTTGGGGTCGTCGCCCTGGTAGACGTTCACCTCCCACGCGTCCTGGTGGTCGACCATCGTCGAGTATGTATCGGTCCGGCTCGCCGGCAGCGGCGTGTTGCGCGGGATGATCGGGTGGTAGCAGTGTTCGGAGGGCACGCCGTCGCGCAGACCGAAGTATGACGGGCCGAAGGAGTACGGCGAGATGTCGACGAGCACGCGGTCGATGTCGTGGCCGGCCAGCCGCGCCGCCAGGACGCCGGCGCCGAGCGCGACGCAGAGGTCGGGGTGGACCTCCTGGCGGGCGGTGAGGCCGGTCACCTCGGCGAGCAGCCTCGTCACCAGCGGCGTGCGCGTGACGCCGCCGACCAGGAGGATCTCGTCGATCTGGTCGGGGCGCTTGCCGGCGTCGGTAAGGGCGTGATGGACGCTGTCGAGCGTGCCCTCGAGCAGCCGGCGGACGAGGGGCTCGTAGTCGTCGCGCGAGACCTCGAGGTCGAGGTGCACGGGGACGCCGTCGCGCTCGGCGAGATACTCCTCGCGCAGGTGCGCGTACGGCTCGAAGCTCAGCCGCTTCTTGGCCTCCTCCACCGCGTGCAGGAGGCGGCTCATCGCGCGCCGGTCGCCGCGGACGTCGACGCCCGTGGCGACCGAGAATCGGCTCACGACGTGCTCGAGCAGGAGCTGGTCGAAGTCGTCCCCGCCGAGATGATTGTTGCCGTGGCTGGCGAGGACTTCCGTCACGTCGCCCTGCCCCTGCACGAGCGACACGTCGAACGTGCCGCCGCCCAGATCGTAGACGAGCACGATGCGGTCGCCCGTACGATCGGCGCCGTAGGCGAGCGCTGCCGCCGTGGGCTCGTTGAGGATGCGGACGACCTCGAGACCGGCGATCTCGCCGGCGTCGCGGGTGGCCTGGCGCTGGGCGTCCGAGAAATAGGCGGGCACGGTGATCACCGCTCGGCCGACGGGCACGCCGAGCGCCGCCTCCGCGCGCTGCTTGAGCGTGCGGAGGATAATGGCGGAGACCTCGGGCGGCGTGAACGTGCGGTCGCCGAGGGTGACGCTCCGGTCGCTGCCCATCAGCCGTTTGATGGACTTCACGGTGCGCTCCGGGTAGAGGCCGAACTGGTTGCGCGCGGGCGTGCCGACGAGGAGGGCACCATCGGGCGCGAGCCCCACGCAGGACGGCATGATCTGCTCGCCGTCGGGCGACGCAAGGACCCGGACCGTGCCGTCGACCAGCGCGGCCACTTCCGAATTGGTGGTGCCGAGATCGATGCCCACGATCACGTCAGTCATGTATTCCCTCGTGTGGGCGGGGCGCCCGCGACCACCTTCACCTCGGCGAAGCGGAGCACGCGGCCGTCGCTCGCGTAGCCTGGACGGAAGACCTCGACCACTGTCCCCGGCGGAGCCGCCGCAGTCTCCACCACCTCGACCGCCCGCATGAGCGCGGGATCGAACGGCTCTCCGTGGCACGCGATTTCCTGCACGTCGAACCTCCGCAGTGTGTCGTCGAGACGCTCGCGCGCGAGGGCGGCGCCCTCGACCAGGGCGGCGAGGACGGGACGCTGGCCCAGCCGGCCGCGCAGCCCCCGGAGCGCTGCCAGCCTCCGCCGGGCCTCGTCGATTCCGCGCGCCAGCCGGTCGCGCACTTCCAGCAGCTCGCCGATCACCTCGAGTCGCGCCTCGCGCCTGGCCTCCGCGAGACGGCGCGCGACCGTGTCGGCGGGCGTCACGCTCTGGGCCAGGCGCTCCAGGGCGGCGGAGAGATCGG
>JBGPYK010000358.1:0-3736 GCA_041493245.1 Methylomirabilia bacterium
CGTCGACGCTCCCGCTGGCAACGTTCGACAGCAGCAGGATGCTCCGTACGACGGCGATCTTGAACTCCCCGCTCGTAGACCACCCGCACATCGGCCCTCCCTGCGAATTCCTGCCGCAACTGCTCGTATCGCGAGGAGGCGGGAGATCGTCGAGCGATTCACGCTGAAAAGACGCGCCGCCTCAGCGGGCGTCTTCTTGCCGGAGCGCACCATGCGGATGACCTCGGAGCGCTGGTTGTCGAGGAGCTTGGGCGGGCGGCCGCCGCGCCGGCCTTGGGAGCGCGCGTCATGAGCCCCCTCCCATCCTAGCCTACTTCGTCGAGCAGCTGCCGTTGGTGCACTTGTCACGGAATGAGGTTGGCGAGCGAACCGCCGGCACGCCCGCAGCGTCTGGTCCATGAGGGCGAATACGCTGTCGACCGTCATTGGGTATCCTCCGCCGGCGCTGTCCGGGCGTTATTCGTAGTACGCGGGCGCGTACCGGAGCTGGGCGCTCTGCGTCTTATCGTGGTTGATCCACAGTTGCGCCTTGTGCGTATCGAGCAGGGTGGCGATGCGCTGCAGCGAGGCCTGTGTCTGATCGCGGTTGGTGTTCATCGAGGGCACCCGGCGGTGCTCCCAGTTGTCGCGGAAGTGGACGGCGTCGCCGGAGAGGACGATGGCGCCAGTCTTGGGTAGCCGCACGAGGAGGGACTGGTGGCCCGGCGTATGCCCGGGTGTGGTGAGAACGGTGACGCTGCTGTCGCCGAACACGTCGTGATCGCCGGCAAGTTTCACGATCGTCTGGGTCGCCACGAAAGCCGGTTTGGTCGGCTGGGCCATGGCCCAGTCGTATTCGGCGGCCTGGATCAAGATCGAAGAGGATGGAAACAGCGCGATGTTGCCAACGTGGTCCCCGTGCGTGTGGGACACGGCGACGTACGTGACGTCGGCCGGCTTGACCCCGATGTCGCCGAGCTGCGCCATCAGCGTCTTGGCGCGGCGATACGTGATGGCGCCGTTGGCCACCACCAAGCCGTTCGGCATGGCGGCGACGGCGTCGGGAACGCCGGTGTCCCAGAGCAGCAGCCCCTTGGCGTGGCGGATGAGATAGCAGTTGTCCGAGAACTCGATCGCTTTGCCCTCGTTGACTCCCGGCGACCAGCGCGACTGGTCCTTGCCGGTGTTCAGCCCGCAATCGAGCACGTACAGGCGGTCGAGGCCGCCCGCGGCGCCGATCACCGTCGCCATTCCCACGAGCGCCGTCAGGAGCGCGGTCACCACCGTCAGCACTATCCGCCGCATCGGTTCCTCCATGGCGTCCGTGCAAGCCGGCGCCAGTCTCAGCGTGCCTCGTCCAGGAACAACTGAACTTCACGGAACAGCTGCATCCGATTCCGCTCGACTCTGTTCAGTTTCGTTATTCTACGCCGTCGCCTGACTAAACGCTCGGGTCCCGGACGCCAGGTAGTGGGTCAATTTGAACCGACATCGGTGAACCGTCTCTGGGGTAAGACTGGGCACAACGGCCGAGAAGGGATGTTACGTCCAGAGGGCCTTTGTCCCGCCTATGCTCACATCCCCCGCCGGTTACTCTAGACGCTCGTCAGCCTCGGCCGGGTGCCGGCACGCACGGATCAGGCGCCTCTGGGCCGCTCCTCAGAGCAGCGGCCGCTATCGCCGCGGGGCGTGCAGTATCGGCACCGGCTGTCCGTGCATTCGCTCCGGCCCACGGTTGCGACGCTCCTCTATCGGAAGAGTGGCGACCTCCTCCTCGTGAATCGCGCGCCCGGACACCGCGACATCCGCACCACGAGCGGTACGTCCACGTCGAGGACCGTCGCCTCATCCGCGCGCTGAATCGGCTCTGACCGCGCCGATTCCCTCCGAGTGGTACGCCTCGCAGCTCGGAGCGTACTCATCGTCCCGCTCCTCCGGGTCGGGCTCGGGCTGAGGCATCGACCGTCGTCGAGATCAGACCGCGAAGATGGAAACGCCCGCCCGAGGAGCCGGGGGCCGTCTATGTGCCTTCGTTCGCGGGCGCGCTCGCGTTGGCCATCTCGCTCGTCGGGATCGTGCTGCTCGGCCTGATGCCGGCGCCCTTCGCCGACCTTGCCCAAGCCGCGGTCGCGCCGCTTCTCCGGTAGCCGGGCAACTTCCGTCGGACGCGCTCCGGCGTCCAGCCGTGGCCGCGCCTCCTGCCGCCCCAACACCCTCCACGTATCTCTCTTTGGGCATTGTCGCCCCATCGCCGTGCCGTTTGCGCTGGTCGCGATCGGCGCCATCGCGTTGCTGCGTACCACAGTCCGTCGACCGTGGGGGTGGCAGGCATCTCCCTGGCCGCGACCATGGTGTCGATCACGTGCTGGCCCGGCTCCGGGACTTGGACCGCGGCGATCAGACCTCGGGGTTGACCGCGATGAGGCGCTCGCGCCGGGCCGCGTCCAGGAGTCGGTCGTCGGACGCCCACAACTCGAGCGGATCGCCCGCGTGTTCTCGAAGCCAGACCGCCGCCGCGAGGTGAACCGCGTCCGCTCCACGCAATGGGTGCTGGCGAACGAGCCTGGGGACGGCGCCGAGTGTGGCGGCGTCGAGGGCGATCTGATCGTACGCGGGCCAGTCGGACTCGAAGGCCGATGCGGCCCGCCGATACGCCGCCTCGGAGACGGCCCGCTCGCGCCGCTTGCGAGCCAGCGCGGCATGGATCTCGGCGTACGCCAGGCGCGAGGTGAAGACGCGCTCGGCCGCAGCGAGGCGTTCGAGGACGCGTTCAGTGCCGACCTCTTCGTAGTAGCGCTTGACGATGACGCTCGAGTCGGCGTAGGTCACCGTCGACTCTCGATGATGATCCTCGACGGCGATGGCCCCTTCCCCCGAACCGGGGTGAATCGCGTGCCGAACCGACGTTCCGAGGCGCTCACGTGCCCGCTGGACAGGACCCTCGCGAGTCGAGCCTCTTCCGGGGCCGTTTCGCGCGCGCCTTCATACGGAATCAGGACGGCCACGGGCTTGCCACGGTCGGTCACCACCACGCGATGACCGCGGCGGACCCGTGCGACGTAGCGGGTGAGCCGATCGCGAAAGATCCGGATCCCGACGGTGCCTTCCATGGAGACTCCCATGTGACCACGATGATGTGGCCATGATAAGACCCGCGATATCTCCAGTCAATTGGCCCGGACGCGGCGTGCTGTACCGCATCGTCGGACGTTCTGCCAGACGGGCGTCCGGCGCTCCGCGATGTACGTCGTCTCGAGCACGACTATCCAGCGCGACCGCCGTCGAGATCAGACCGCGAAGATGGAGACGCCCGCCGAGGGGGTGGAAAGCGACCGTGTCCACATCGAGTAGAATGTGGACACGGGGCCAGCATGAGCGAGCGCAGCGTCGGGATTCGAGAGCTCAGGTCGAAACTCAGCGAGTGCCTCCGTGACGTGAAACGGGGCGCAACGATCGTGGTCACCGAGCACGGGCGGAAGATGGCGCGTATCGTGCCTGAGGCGTACTCGCTGGATGAGCGCCTTCGCAGCCTGCAGGACGGCGGCGCGATGTTGTGGAGTGGTCGTCGGCTGCGTAAGACGAAGCCGGACGTCCGGATCCGGGGGAAGCGAACCGTGGCCGGCATCCTCGTTGAGCACCGCGGGTGATTCTGTATGACCTCGTACGAGTTCCGGTTACCGAGGCGCTCGTGTCTCGGGCAGAGGCGTTGGCGTGGGATCACGGCCTGCGTGGATACGATGCAGTCCAGTTAGTGTGA
>JBGPYK010000015.1:0-16034 GCA_041493245.1 Methylomirabilia bacterium
GCGTCCTGCCCGCGCTGGATCTCCACGAGGGCGTCGAGGACCGTGGTCTCCTCGCCGGTGGCCACGCCGTACGCCTGCCAGCGCTCGGCCTCGCCCGGCGTCCAGCGGAACACGCGGAACGTCCTAACCAAGGACTCTGGCGTAGGTCGCCTCGTCGAAGCCCACGAGCAGCGTGTGCCCGCTCCGGAGCGTCGGGGCGCGGAGGTTGCCGGTGGGACCGATCAGGACACCCTCCAGCGTGGCGCGGTCGGGCTTGTCACGCCGGAGATCGAGGTGGATCACCTTCTTGCCCTTGGTCGCGTACACCTCATCGACGCCGTCGAGGAGGGCGAAGGCGCGCTCGCGCGTGATCGTCGCCTTCTTCGCGTCGACCTGGGTGGCGACGGCGATCTTCTTCTTCGCAAGGAACCCTTGCGTCTTGGCGCAGGTCTGTCAGCCCGGCCGGTGGTAGCTCCAGTCGACTCGGCTCATCGGATGTCCTCCAGGAAGCGCGCGAGGGCCTGCCCGATCTCGTCCGGCGAATCCTCCTGCACGAAGTGGCTGCCCTTGACGGTGACCTCCGTTTGGTTCGGCCACGTCCGGCAGAACTCCCGTTGAGCGCCGACGAGGATCGAGCCGGGATCGGCGTTGACGAAGAGCTTCGGGACGGTGCTCGTCGCAAGCCATCGGCCATAGCGCTCGACCACGGCGACGACGTCGGCCGGCTGGCCGTCGATGGGAATCTCCCGCGGCCACGTGAGCATCGGCCGGCGCGTTTCGCCGGGCTCGAGCCAGGGCCGGCGGTAGGCAGTCATCTCCGCCTCCCCAAGCGGCCGCAGCACGCTCGCCGGCAGGATGCGTTCGACAAAGACGTTCTTGTCCAGGATGACCGACTCGCCCGCGGGTGAGCGCATGGCCTGGAAGATCCCGCGCGCGCTCGACGGCCACTCCGCCCAGGTCACCGGCCGGACGATCGCCTCCATGTACACCAGCGCCTTCACGCGCTCGGGATGGCGCGCGGCCCAGTCGAAGCCGAGCGCGGAGCCCCAGTCGTGGACGACGAGGGTGACGTTGCGGGTCAGCCCGAGCGCGTCGAACCACGCGTCGAGGTAACGGGTGTGATCGGCGAGGCGGTACGCACCGCCGGGCGCCGGGCCCGAGGCGCCCATCCCGATGAGGTCGGGCGCGAGGCCGCGGCCCCGCTCCGTCACGTGGGGAATGACGTTGCGCCAGAGGTACGACGACGTGGGATTACCGTGCAGGAAGACGATCGGATCACCGCGGCCCGCGTCGACGTACGCCATCTCGCTGTCGAGGACGCGGACGCGCCGGCGCTCGTACGGGTCGGCGGCCGTGATGGCAGACGCAGTCATGCGGTCATGATCGCATAGATGGCCCGGAGCGCGGCGGCGCCCAAAGTTCTCGAATCAGTACCAGCGCCCCCTCCAGACGAGGACGAACAGCGCGGCCGACAGCACCAGGGCCAGCCAGAAGAGCGGGCGGTGCCAGCGCAGCGGCAGCCCGATGTCGAGGAGCAGCGCGCGGACACCGAGAAGGGCGTGGAGGAGCACGAGGCCGAGCAGCGCGGCCTGCACGCCGCGGCGGAACGGGTTCACGAGGTGCAGCGCGACGACCACGAGCAAGGCCACGGCGGCGGCGCGCTGAATGAGCCACGCCCACATCCCGAGCTTCGTGTCCCGCCACCCCTCGCGCGTCGTCCACGCGCGCGTCAGGACCTTGGGCGCCCGCTCCCCGGTCGTCACGACGTCGGGCGAATCACACCGAACTGCCGTCGCGTGGTCAGCATGGCTTCATCCTTTCAGTCACCGATGTCGACGGACACGGCCACCGGCGCGCGGTCGGGCGGCGCCATCCGGGTGAAAGCCACGGGCGCCCGCCACACTGCGGGGGCTCCGTTCCGCTGCTGCACGCGGACCGTAAACACGGGGCCGGGGTCCGGGGAAGGGCAATCGCTGCGGTAGTGGGCGCCGCGGCTCTCCCGCCGCTCGAGGGCGCTCGCCGCGATGAGCCCCGCCACGGTGACCTGGTTCTTTAGATTGAGCCAGTCCTGCCATGCCATGTTGAAGCTTCCGCCGCCGGGGACGCCGACCTGGTCCAACTCGCGCGCGATCCGTGCGAGGCCAGCACGCGCTTCGGCGAGGCCCGTCGCGTCGCGCACGAGGCCGGCTTTGTCCCACATCAGCGTGCGCAGGTCGTGCTGGAGAGCATAGAGGTCCCCCTTCGACGCGCGCCCGCGGGGCGCGTTCACGGCGCGGGCGGTGTCGTCGAACCCCGACTCCCGCGCCCGCGGAAGCGGCCGCCCCTCGACGAACGCCGCCATCACGTCGCCGGCGATGCCGCCGAAGACCGTCGACTCGGCCACGCCGTTGCCGCCCAGGCGATTGGCCCCGTGGACTCCGCCCGCGTCCTCGCCGGCGGCGAAGAGGCCCTCGATGGCCGTGCGGCAGTCGGAGTCGACCACGATCCCGCCCATCATGAAGTGCGTCGTCGGCTGGACCTCCACGGGGCCGCGCGCGAGATCGCGGCCGAAGTCGCGGCAGCGGCGGACCATGCCACGGAATGCGCGCTCGACGTGCTCGGCCCCGAGGTGCGACACGTCGATCCACACGCCACCGTTCGGCGTTCCGCGCCCCTCGACGATCTCCATGAACGAGGCGCGGGCCACGAGGTCGCGCGTCGAGCGTTCCATGCGCGCCGGGTCGTAGCGCGCCATGAACCGCTCGCCGCTGCCGTTGCGCAAATGCCCTCCCGCGCCGCGCAGGCCCTCTTCCAGCAGCGCGCCGGTCATGAGGGAGCCGGGGATGACGAGCCCGGTCGGGTGGAACTGGATCATCTCCATGTCGCGCAGCTCGAGGCCGGCCCGGTAGGCGAGCGCGATGCCGTCGGCGGACTTGTCGGCGGAGCACGCGAAGATCTTGTACATCGTGGGCCCGCCGCCCATGGCGAGCAGCGTGGCCCGCGCGCCCACGGTCAGCAGTTCCCCGCTCCGGATGTCGAGGACGAACGCCCCCGCCGCGCGGCCCTCGTCGTCGAACCGCAGCTCGACGGCGCGGCACTCCTGCAGCACGCGCACGTTCTCCCGCGCCTGCACCTGCTCGGTCAGCCGGTTCATGATCTCGATGCCGGTGAGATCGCCCTTGTGGATCGTCCGGTCGTGGCTCTGGCCCGCGAACGGCTTCTGGTGGATACGGCCTTCCGGCGTGCGGTCGAAGAGACAGCCGTAGCGCGACTCCAGCTCCAGCGCGCGACCCGGCGCTTCGGTCACCAGCGTCCACACCAGCTCCTGGTCGTTGATCCAGCCGCCGCCCTGGAACGTGTCGAGGAGGTGGGCCTCGAGGGAATCGGGCGCGGTGAGGACGGCGTTGTAGCCGCCCTGGACCATGCGGGTACAGCCCGCGCGGCCGAGCAGACCCTTGACGACGATCGTGACGCGGAGCGACGGTGACGCGTCGGCGGCGTGCAGCGCGGCGCAGAGCCCCGCGCCGCCGGCGCCCAGCACGAGGACGTCGGTGTCGAGACTCTCGATCACGATCCCACGAGATGCGTGAGCAGCGCGCGCCCCCGGTCGGAGGTCCAGCCCTTCGTGCCCAGCGCCTTGCCGACCAGCTTACCGTCCCGCGAGAGGACGAAGACGGTCGGCGTCGACGTCACCGCATACTGCTGGGTCACCCGGCCCGCGGGGTCGAGGAGAATCATAAACGAGACGTTCTTCTCCTTGGCCCACGCGGCCACCTTCTCGCGGCTCTCCTGGATGTTGATCGCCACCACGGTGAGACGGTCCTTGTACTGCCGGTGCACCTGCTCGATCTCCGAGGGTAACTCCCTCGAGCAGTACGGTCACCAGGTCGCCCAGAAGTAGAGCAACGCGGGACGGCCAGCGAGGTCGGCGAGCGCCACGCGTTTGCCGTCGAGGCTCTCCAGCGTGAAGGGCTTCGGGGTCTGCCCGTCCATCGGGACGAGCTCGAGATCCATCATGAGGTCCGAGAGGGACCCGCCGACGGCCTGGGCGCTGCGGCTCGCCGACGAGCGTGAGGTCGGCGCCCCCGCGTCCCGCTTCGGGACGCCGGCGCCGAGCCAGACGCCGGCGCCCACCACGACGACGGCGGCGGCGACGCTCCCGAGCGCGAGCTTCGTTCGTCGCGTCATGGCCGGATGTAGGCGAAACCCAGTTCCTGCAGCTCCATCACGCGGACCACGCCCCCCTGGGGCAGCGGCTTGGCGCCGCCGGCGAGCTGCGCGAGGGTCACGTTGAGGCCCTTCATCGTGTTGCCACAGGCGCCGCACGTCAAACCCTCAGCCTGCAGCGCGGCGAGCGATTGTCTCACCGCCGGGTCCATGTCCTTCGTCACGAAGTTCTCCAGCGCCGGCCCAAAGACGACCAGCTCGAACGCCGCGATGTTCTTCCACCCGCCCACGCCCTTGACGTGGTTCTGGATGTTGTTGAGGACGAACGTGGTCTTGTCGACGCCGGGATCATCGAGCTGGTAGACGATCCGGTGCTTCTTGCCGTGCCGGAGGTGGGACGCCTGTACGCCGGCCGCCCCGATGAGAACGAGCCCGGCGACGAGCGCGGCCACCCAGCCGCGGGCGCGGATAGTGCCTGCGATCATGAGGTGTCCCTCCTGGCCCCCTTACTAGACGCCTTCCCGCCTCTGTGCAATCAAATACTCCCCCGGACGGGCCGCTCCTGTTCATCCGCCTCTACAGTCCGCGCGTGGCCCCATCGTCGACCGCGACGATCGTGGTCATGGCGTCCGCAATCCGGACCCGGAGGCGAGCCCGTAGAACCGGGCGGCGTTCCCGCCGAGGATCTTGCGCTTCGCCCGACGTAGTCGATCTGGCCGCCGGCGTGAGGATGGATGAAGACCGGGACACCGAGCGGCGGAGATACCCTCCCCTTGACGGGGAGGGTCGGCGAGCGAAGCGAGCCGGGGTGGGGTGGGGTGCCGGCGCGGGTGGGCTGCGTCGCTGAACCGCTTGCTCCGAGGTCGATGATGGCGAACGAGCGTGCTCGTCAGCTACGGGGAGGCCAGACCGACGCCGAGAGAAAACTCTGGAGACGCCTCCGTGTGCTGAAGACTGACGGCTTCCATGTTCGTCGGCGGGTTCCGATCGACCACTTGATCGTCGACTTCGCGTGCTCGTCCGCCCGGCTCGTGATCGAGGTCGATGGCGGCCAACACAACTGGGAGGCCGGCCGACATGGCGATGAAGCACGCGATGCCCATTTGCATCGTCACGGCCCCCACCCCCACCCCTCCCCGCAAGGGGGGAGGGGCTGAGTTCGAAGTGGTCTCGTGCTCCCGTTCTGCCATGACCGGATCGGCCGCGACTATACGTCACCGTAATTGCGAATCGGAGTACTTAGTCGTCGGACGACCTCGCCTCCTACTGCCGCGCAGATGGCCCTTTTTCATCAGCCTGCTAGGATCGCGCATGCGCGGCGCCGCGGCGCCGCCACGTCTTCAGCACAGGCCAGACCACCATGAAGACCGACAGCAGCAGGACGACGGCGCTGACCGGGCGCGTCACGAAGACCGTGAGGTCGTTGGCGTTGGAGACCATGCTGGTGAGGAAGTACTGCTCGGCCATCGGGCCCAGGATGATGCCCATGACGAGGGGCGGGATGGGCAGATCGTAGCGGCGCATGAAAAAGCCCAGCACGCCGAAGAGCATCGTGAGCCAGACGTCCGCCATGTCGTTGCGGAGCGCGTAGGCGCCCAGGAAACAGAACACGACGATGAACGTGTTGAGGATTGCCGGGGAGACGCGCATGAGCAAGGCGAACGACATCGCGGCGACGAACCCCAGCGCGATCATGACGACGTTGGCGAGGATCATCCCGGCGAAGATCGTGTAGACCTGCTCGGGCTGCTTGGTGAAGAGGAGCGGCCCCGGCTGGATCCCGTGGATCAGGAAGGCGCCCATCATCACCGCCGTTGCCGCGCTGCCCGGGATGCCCAGGGTCAGCAGGTGGATCATGGCGCCGCCGGTCGAGCCGTTCACCGAGCTCTCGGAGGCGACGAGACCGCCGGCGTGCCCGGTGCCGAACAGCTCCGGCGTTTTCGAGATCTGCTTCTCGAGCCCGTAGGAGACGAACGAAGAGACCGTCGCGCCGGCACCCGCCAGCCCGCCGACCGCGATGCCCACGGCCGTCCCGCGCACCAGCGACCAGCGGAGCGGCCACAGGTCGAGGAGGGGCAGCCGCGGGACGGCGCGCGCGCCGGGGTTCTCGGGCGGCGCCTCGCCTCCGGCCGTGACGATCTGCTCGAGGACCTCGCCGATGGCGAAGAGACCGATGAGCACGGTGACGAAGTCCACGCCGGTCTTGAGGAACGGCACCCCGAACGTGAAGCGCTCGACTCCGTATTGCATCTCGGTCCCGATCGTGCCCAGGAAGACGCCGGCGAAGAGCGAGATCAGCGCGGTGGCCATCGACGACTGGCCGAGCACCGACACGCTGGCGAGCCCGAAGATCACCACCGCGAAGAACTCCACGGTCGAGAACCCGAGGGCGACCTTGGCGAACGGCGGGGCCAGGAAGGCCAGGAACAGCGCGCTGACGAGCCCGCCGAAGGCCGAGCTCATGATGGCCAGGCCAAGCGCGTATTGCGTCTGCCCCTTGCGGCTCATCCGGTAGCCTTCCCACGTGGTGGGCACGTTCATGGGGTCGCCGGGGATGTTGAAGAGGATCCCCGTGATCGAGCCGCCGAAGACGCCGCCGCAGTAGACGCCGATCATGAGGAGCAGCGCGGGGACAATGCCCATGAGGTACGTGAAGGGCAGGACGAGCACGATGGCGTTGAGCATGGTGATGCCGGGCAGCGCACCGGCGATGATGCCGATGGTGAGCCCGAGGAGGATCATCGCGAAGTTGAGCGGCTGAAAGGCGTTGACGAAGCCGACGCCGAGGTTGGCGAGGATCTCACCCATGGCTCCGGCTCAGAAGAGGCGCAGCGCCCGATACAGCGCGAGGGTGAGCGTCTCGAACGGACCGTCGCCCTTGGGCAGGGGCAGGTACACGAGCTTCACGAAGAGATAGAGGAGGCCGACGGTCCCGACTACGACGTTCGCGACGACCGCGCGGACGGAGCGCGTGCCGCAGAGCACCATGAACGTCGCGATGAACAGCGCGGTCACGAGCGGAAAGCCGACGTACGGAGCGAGAAGCACGTAGAGCATGATCAGCCCGATCCCCGCCGCGAGCTTCGCGTGCGAGATGGGTGGACGAGCGTCGCCCCCCGCCGTCACGATGGCCCCCGCCCGAGCCCGCCGCCATTCCTCCACGAACTTCGCCACACACGCCAGCGCCAGGCCGATCAGCGCGAGCCGCGGCCAGAACCCGGGGCCGAGGCCCCGCGCCATGGTGTCGAGCCCCCAGGTCCCGGGGTAGAGAGCGCTCGCGAGCGCGACGCCCGCGAGCGGAGCGGCCACGCGGGGGGCGAGCACGCTACTTCTTGAGCCCGAACTCTTTCACGAGGCGGTCGAGCGTATCGACTTCGCCCGCGACCCACCTGCCGAAGCGGTCGTGGCCCATGTAGCTGTCGGGGGCGAAGTACCATTCCTCTGCGAACTTCTTCCACTGCGGGGTGTCCATCGCCTTGCGGAAGGCCTCGGCCATCACCTGGATGCGCTCGGGCGGCGTGCCCTTGCGGGCCACGATGCCGCGGAACTGGGGCAGCGTGATCTCGAGTCCCAGCTCCTTCGTCGTCGGCACGTCGGAAAACGCCGGATGACGCTTCTCGGCGAAGATGACGAGGGGCTTGAGCTGGCCGGCCTTGAGGTACTGCAGCACGTCGCCCGCCTGCTCGTACAGCACCTCGGCGTGGCCGCCGAGCGCGGCCGCGTAACGCTCGCCGGGCTTCGGGTATGGCACCGTCGTCATCGTGTAGCCCTTCTTGGCCAGGAAGAGCACGCTGACGTCGTCGACCGAGCCGAAGCCCGTCGAGGCCACACGGAGCTTGCCCGGGTTGGCTTGCGCGTACTTGAAGAGATCCTGGATGGTCTTGAAGGGGCTGTCGGGCTTGACGAACAGGAATGAGTCGGCGACCTGGCTGCGCGTGATCCACTCGAGATCGGCGACTTTGTGCCGCGCGAGCCCCATGGGGATCGTCATCAGCGTGTCCTGGATGTACGTCGCAATCGTGTAGCCGTCGAGCTTACCGTTGAGGAGCTGCGCCAGGCCGGTGTTCCCCGACGCGCCGGGGACGTTCGAGACGGGCAGCGCGACGCCGAGGGAGGGCTGGGCCAGCAATCCGATCTGACGGGCCATGGCGTCGGCGCCCCCGCCCGTCCCCCACGTACAGATGAAGTCGATCGGCCGCGAGGGGTACTTCTCCTGGGCGACGACGACCGGCACGGCAAGCACGAGCGCCGCGAGGGTGAGGGCGAGCGACCTCATGGCCACCTCCTTGGATCGGGCGAGCTTAGCACGTCGACAACGACCCTCGGTGTCCGGCTATAATCGGGCGTCTCGAAGGTGGCGGTGATCGTGCGTGAAGAGGAGGAGCGAGCCATGAAGCGACGTGACTTCCTGATGACGGCGGTGGTGGGCGGGGCCGCGGCGGGTGTCGGCGGCCCGGTCTTCCTCCGACGAGCGTACGCGCAGAACCCGATCAAGATCGGGCTGCCGACGGTGCTCTCCGGAGGCAACGCGCAGTACGGCATCCAGGCCAAGCGCGCGTGCGAGCTGTTCGCGAAGGACATCAAGGGCAAGGGGATCCTCGGCCGGCCCGTCGAGTTCATCTACGAGGACACCGGGGCCGATCCGGCGACCGCGGTACGCAAGGCCCAGAAGCTCGTCGAGAAGGACGGCGTGAAGTTTCTCACCGGCACCGTGCTCTCCTCCGAGGCGCTGGCGGTCTCGGCGAAGTGCCCCGAGTGGAAGGTCATCCTGATGTCCACGATCAACGGCGCCGGCGCCTTGACCGCGAAGTCGTGGAACCGTTACTTCTTCCGCATCAACACGAGCGGTCCGATGGGCGCGCGCGCGATCAGCCTCTACCTGGCGGAGGGGCCGATGAAGCGCATCTTCGCGCTCGGCAGCGACTACGCGTGGGGCCGCGACAGCGTCGCCTCCTTCTCGGCGCAGATCGAGGCGGCGAAGAAGGAGATCGTCGGCAGGGACTTTCCGCCCGTCGGCACCAAGGACTTCGCCAGCTACATCGCGAAGGTCCGGCAATCGCGGGCCGAAGGCGTCTACCTGGTCCTGGTCGGACAGGACGCGACGATCTTCCTCCGGCAGGCCCATCAGTTCGGCCTCACCCGCGAGGTGAAGCCGATCATGGAGATCCTCGAGCTGGAGAACATGAAGGCCGTGGGCGACGCCATGGAGGGGGCGATCGGCAGCTCGCGCTACCCCTTCACCGTCGACACCCCGAAGAACAACGCGTTCGTCAAGCGCTTCCACGAGTTGCACGGCGTCTATCCTGACATGTTCGATGGCGAGACCTACGAGGGGCTGGAGTGGCTGGCCCAGGTGATCACGAAGGTCGGCAGCGACGACGTCGAGAAGGTCATCGAGGCGTGGGAGGACTCGAGCTACGAGGGCCTCGAGGGGCCGTTCTTCATGCGCAAGTGCGATCATCAGGCCGTGCAGCCGGGGTTCGCGGTGCAGGCGGTGAAGGACCCCAAGTATCCGCACCTGATTCCGAAGATCCTCGCGACCTACCCCGGCGACCGGGTCACGCCGAAGTGCCGGACGGAGGACTTCGGGTAGCGGGCGGCTCGACGGGGCCCCGCGCTCGTGGCCATTCTCGTCGAGCAGCTGCTCAACGCGCTGGCCCTCGCGGGGCTCCTCTTTCTCGTCTCCGCCGGACTGTCGCTCGTGTTCGGGATCTTGCGCGTCGTGAACTTCGCGCACGGCGTCTTCTACATGCTCGGCGCCTATCTCGGCTTCACCGTGGTCGCGGTCACCGGCTGGTTCTGGCCCGCGCTCGTGATCGTCCCCCCCGTCGTCGGCGTCGTCGGCGCGCTGCTCGAGGCCTCCACGCTCCGGTTCATTTACCGCCGTCTACCGATCTACCAGCTCCTCCTGACGTTCGGGCTCGCGCTGATCCTCGAGGAATCGATCCGTGTCCTCTACGGCCCGACCGCCAAGGGCGTGGAGCCGCCACCGCTGCTCCAGGGCGCGGTCACGCTGGCCGGGACGCTCTATCCGCGCTACCGGCTCTTCCTCGTCGTCCTCGGCCTCGCCGTGGGCGCCGCGGTGTGGCTGTTCCTCCAGCGGACGCGCGCCGGGCTCGTCATCCGCGCCGTCGCGCAGAACAGCGAGATGGCGGACTGCCTCGGCGCCGACGTCGCCCGGGTCCGCACGCTCGTGTTCGGCGCCGCCTGCGCGCTCGCCGGCCTCGGCGGCGTGGCCGCCGCGCCCATGACCACCGCGTACCTCGGCATGGGGATCGGCGTGATCGTCGACGCCTTCGTCGTCGTCGTCATCGGCGGGCTCGGCAGCGTGGTGGGCTCGATGGCCGGCAGCCTCATCGTCGGCGCCGCCCAGACGTGGGGCGCCTACTACCTGCCCGAGACCGCGATGGTGATCATGTACGCCGTGATGGGATTGATCCTGATCTTCCGGCCCTGGGGTCTGTTCGGAGAAGAAGAATGAAGCCAACGGTCCGCCCGACCGTCGGGCCGCAGTGCGAGCCGAGCAGCGCCGCGCTGCGAAGCGAGCCCTTCAACGATCGAAATGGCCCTGCGCAGGCGCCCCGACGGAAAGATACGAGATGAGCCGTCTCCGCCTCCTCGCCCTCGCGGCGATCGCGACCCTCGCGCTGCTCCCGTGGGTGCTCGCGCGCTATCAGCTGTCGATCCTCACGGACGTCCTCATCTTCGGGCTCTTCGCGCTGTCGCTCGATCTCATCATGGGCTACACGGGCATGGTCTCGTTCGGCCACGCCGCCTACTTCGGCCTGGGCGCGTACGGCAGCGCCCTCGTGCTGATCCACTTCGCGCAGCCGATTCCCGTCGCGCTCCTCGCCGGCGCGCTCCTGGCGGGCGTCGTCGCCGTGCCCGTCGGCTGGTTCTCCACGCGCGCCACCGGCATCTATTTCGCGATGCTGACGCTCGCCTTCGCCCAGCTGCTCTACACGGTCGCGTACAAATGGCGCGATCTCACGGGCGGCTCGGACGGCATCGCCGGCGTGCCGAAGACCGCGCTCTTCTGGGGTGGGCCGAGCCTCGCCTCCCCGCGCGCGTTCTACTTCGTGGTGGCCGGGGCGGTCGTGCTGTCGCTCCTCCTCTGCCGCGTCCTCGTGCGCTCCCCGTTCGGGCGCGCGCTACAGGCGATCCGGGAGAACGAGCGGCGGTTCGTCGCGCTGGGGCGCAACACGCGGCCGTTCAAGCTCATCGTCTTCGTCGTCGCCGCCGTCTTCGCCGGCCTCGCCGGCGCGCTCTTCGCGCCGTTCCGCGGCTTCGCCTCGCCGGAGGTGATGTTCTGGGTGGCCTCGGGTCAGGGGCTCATGATGGTCATCGTCGGTGGGATGGGCACGCTCGTCGGCCCGGTCGTGGGCGCGATGGTCTTCATCCTCGTCCAGGAGATCCTCTCGAGCTACACCGAGCACTGGATGATCTTCACGGGCGCCATCTTCGTGCTGATGGTGATCTTCCTGCCCGGCGGGCTCGTGGGCACCGCTCGCCGGCTCACCCGCACGTGACGCCGATCCTCGAGACCCGCGGGCTCGCGCGCGCCTTCGGGGCGCTCCAGGCGGTGGCCGACCTGAACCTCGCCGTGCCGCCGGGGGAGCTGCGCGCGGTCATCGGACCCAACGGCGCCGGGAAGACGACGCTCTTTCATCTGATCTCCGGATTGCTGCCGCCGACGACCGGCGACGTCATCTTCCGCGGCGAGAACGTCACCGCGCTTCCCGCGCCGGCACGCTGCCGTCGCGGCATCTCCCGCACGTTCCAGATCACGAGCATCTTCCCGGATCTTGCCGTGCTGGAGAACGTGCGCATCGCCGTCCAGCTGAAGCGCGGGGGCAACTACCGTCTGGCCGGCGGGCGCGCGCTCCTCGACGCGACCGAGGACCGCGCCCGCGAGAGCCTCGCGTTCCTGGGACTCCTCGGTCGCGCCGACGACCCGGCGGCGACGCTGCCGCACGGCGATCAGCGCCTGCTCGAGATCGCGATGGCGCTCGCGCAGGAGCCGGAGCTGCTGCTGCTCGACGAGCCGACGCAGGGGCTCTCGCCGGAGGACACGACGGCGGCCGTCGCGGTCATCCGAAGGATCGCGCGCGATCGCCGCCTCACGATCATCCTCGTCGAGCACGACATGGACGTGGTCTTCGATCTCGCCGACCGCATCAGCGTGCTCCACTTCGGTCAGCTCATCGCGGAAGGGACGCCGGACGAGATCCGCGCAAACGCCGAAGTGCAGAAGGCCTATCTCGGAGGCCTGGACTGAGCGCGGCGACATCGCGATCCGTCGACGGCACGCTGCTGGCGGTCGAGGCGCTCCAGACCTTCTACGGCAAGAGCCACGTGCTGCGCGACGTCTCGTTCGCGGTGCCGGCGGGCGGCATCACGGTGCTCCTCGGGCGCAACGGCGCGGGGAAGACGACGACGCTGCGCTCGATCATGGGCCTCACGCCGCCGCGCGCGGGCGCGGTGCGCTTCAAGGGCCGCGACATCACCGGCGAGCCGCCCCACCGCGTGTTCCACCTCGGGGTGGGCTACGCCCCCGAGGGGCGCCAGATCTTCCCTCACCTCGATGTCAGCGAGAACCTCCGCCTCGCCGAACGTGTCGCCGGTACCGCGTCGCGCTGGACGCTCGAGCGGATCTTCGAGTACTTCCCCGTCCTGCGCGAGCGCTCGCGCCAGCCGGGCCGGAGCCTCTCGGGCGGCGAGCAGCAGATGCTCGCCATCGCCCGCGCGCTCGCCGGCAACCCCGACCTCCTCATGCTGGACGAGCCCTCGCAGGGCCTGGCCCCCCTCCTCGTGCGCGAGCTCCAGACGATTCTCGTCCGCCTCAAGGGCGAGGGCGTGACGATCCTCCTCGTCGAGCAGAACGCGCGCATGGCCCTCGCCGTCAGCGACCAGGTGCTCGTGCTCGGCAAGGGCACAGTGGTGTTCACGGGCCCCACCGCCGAGTTCCACCAGCGCGAGCAGGAACTCAAGGGTAGATACCTATCGGTATAGTTAACGTGAGCTGACTCAACTCCCCCTGAACGCACCGCGTACGACTTCTCCCCGGGCCATCCCGGCGGGCGCCCGAGCGGCGCGGGCCGGTCCGGCTGGATTCCGATCACGACGGTTTTCTCCTGGTTGAGTCGCCGCAGCGCGCCGGAGTAAGATCGCGGCATGCGCACGTTGTTCCTCAAGCAGAGTATCGATCCTTTCGGCCCGTGGCGCCCCGTCGATTACCGGCGTGAAGACCCGGCGTCGATTCTGGAGAAGTTCTATTACAAGCCCACGCTGTGGGAGATGACCTGTTTTTTGCAGGCGGATTGGAAGATCATCCCGAGCAGCGGAACCGGTGTTTTTAACAGATACGTCGCTCGATTCCACCGGCTCGCCAAGCTCCTGGCCCGTCATCAGACGGAGGTTGTGTCGCCCGACTCCATAGATTTTGCCGTCTACGATATTGTCATCTCGACCGAGGCATGCTTGACGGAGAGTCTGACCGCGCAGTTTCCCCACACGCTCTTCCTGTACTTCATGAACGAGCACGATAATCAAGAGTACAACGAGCACAGGAACGCTCCCGCTGCGGCCTACGACTATTTTCTCGATCACATGTGCGGCGTCACCGCGGAAAGGGTCGGCGACTTTCCTCTGTCGATCTCCATGCCCTATCTACGCGCGCCTGATGTCGTGCGGAAGATTTTCCCCCGTGACCGGGATCGGGCGGCCAGGCCGAAAATTTGGATCGACGCGCGCTTCATCGCTCGGGCGGCCCTCGGTAGTGCCCGCGCCTTATGGACTGAGAGGTGCGACCGGTACGCTCATGAGCTGAGGGCCAAGCATGAGGTGGAGATTTTCTATCGATCAAACATCTACCGAGATTATTACGACGTTCAGGACCCATCGAGCCGCGACGCCCCGGGTTACTATGCGGACATGAGGCACGCCGATTACTTCATCGGGCTCACCGCCGCCGGAGCCGGCCAAGCGTTGTGTGACGCGGCCTCCCTGGGGCTGGCCTGCGTGGGCACGCCGCTGCTTGTGTATCATCGTATGACCTGCGTCCCCCAGGCGCTGTGCGCCGATCTGGGCCCCGCCATTTCGCTGGTGAAGCAGTGGCACCACGATGAACGTCTGAGGGCGTCGATCGTGGCAAGCCAAGATGCCGCGATCGACCTGAACATGCGCCAAGGGCCGTTGCGGTGTCTGGAACTTGCCCGAGCGAAGAAACGGAAGCCGTCCGCGCGGCGCTCCGCGACCATCTCGCCCTGATCTGTTCGTGAGACGTCGAACCTCATCGCTCAGTGTCCTGGCCGCGCGTCTCACGAACGAAGGAGCCCGGCAGGCTGAGGCGCGCATCCTGGACCTGTCGCTGAACACGCGGGATGAAACGACCGGCGTGGCCTCGGCCACACCCTTCCAGCTTCCGGCCGGCCGCGCCGCGATCGTTGTGGTGGATATCTGGACGCGTCACCCTTGCCCGGGCGCCACGGCATGGCCGGCGAGAATGATCGCGGCGTGGAACCGCTTTCTTGATGCCGCGCGGGTGGCCGGAATTTCCGTCATTTTCGCCTCTTCGGGCGACGACCTCAAACGCTGGGAAGGTTCGCCGCACCGAATCGGAATCACGGGCTTGCCGCATCATCCGCTGCCTGACTCCAACGGCTTTCTCGACAACCACGGCGATCATGGCCCGTGGGCGAGTCTCTGCATGTGCCCGATCACGCGATTGGTGCCGGGCACGAACGAGCCGCACTTCGATTGCAAAACACAGAACCATGATCCAACGCAGGACAGAAACGTCCTCGTGCGGCCGCCGGACCTCTTCATCGCGGCCGGGCATTACCACCCACCGGATCTACCCTCCGCGATCACCAGTTGGGGACAGCCCGCGCAGCAGGAGCTGTGGAACTTCTGCCGGGAGAAGGGGAGAACGCACCTCTTGTACATCGGCGACGCCACCAATTTGTGCGTCATCAATCGCGAGTTCGGAATGATCCAGATGCGAAGGCTGGGCCTTCAGCCCATCCTCGTCCGCGATCTGACCAACGCCATGACGTATGTCGGATACAATCCCGAAACACAGCAGCTCGATCCCTCGATCACGCCGGCCGCAGGAACCGCGAAAGCCGTCGAGTACATCGAAAGGAAGATCGGTCCGTCCATCGACAGCGGTCAGATCTTCGCCGCCGCGGCCCGATACGGATACGCCCCGCCCTATCATCCGGTCGTACCCGAACGCGGATAGAGGCGGCATACAGCCCGTTCTGAGCGTTCACCGCCCTGGCCATCCGCGGGTGCTAGTCTGGGACGGCATGCCGCTTCCTGTCGGCCTCCGCGCGCTGGGCCAGCGCGACTACCGCGTCTACTTCACGGGAACGGTCATCGGCCAGACGGGGACGTGGATGCAGACCGTCACCCAGTCCTGGCTGGTGCTGCAGCTCACCAACTCGCCCTTCAAGCTCGGCCTCACCTCGACCCTGCAGTTCGGCCCGATCCTGCTCTTCTCGATCTTCACCGGCGTCCTCGCCGACCGAACGACCAAGCGCACGCTCCTCTTCGTCACCCAGACCACGCAGTGCGGTCTCGCCCTCACGCTAGGGCTCCTCGCCTGGGGCGGCCACGCCCAGTACTGGCACGTGCTCGTGGTCGCGGTGATGTGGGGGATCATGAGCGCGATCGACCAGCCCGCACGCCAGTCGTTCGTGATGGAGCTGGTCGGCCGCGCGCACGTCACCAGCGCCGTCGGACTCAACTCCGCCGGGTTCAACGGCGCGCGCATCGTCGGCCCGTCCATCGCCGGCCTTCTCATCGCGCGCGTGGGCCTGTCGCCGGGCTTCTTCCTCAACGCCGTCGCCTTCGTGATCGCCATCGTCCTGCTCACGCGGGTGCCGGGCCGGCGCCCCACGCCA
>JBGPYK010000618.1:0-2060 GCA_041493245.1 Methylomirabilia bacterium
CTCGGCGTTCCGGGTCTTCGGCACTTCGGTCGTGGCCGCGCTCACCGCCCAGAATTCGCTCGGTGTCCACGGCGTCTTCAACATCCCGCCCGAGTTCGTCGCGCGGCAGATCGACGCCGTGCTGTCGGACATCGGCGCCGACGCGATCAAGATCGGGATGCTGTCGACGGCACCCATCGTCCGCGCCGTCGCCGAACGGTTGCGCGCCCACCGGCGCCGTCCCGTCGTGCTCGATCCCGTCATGATCGCGAAGTCCGGCGACCCGCTGCTCGAGCCCCCGGCGCGCGCGGCGCTCGTCGCCGAGTTGCTGCCGCTGGCCGAGGTCGTGACGCCGAATCTCCACGAGGCGGCCGCGCTCGCCGACATCCCGGTGGCGACCGAGGCGGACATGGAGGAGGCGGCGCGCCGGATCCACGCCCTCGGGCCCCGCCACGTCCTCGTCAAGGGCGGACATCTCAAGGACGCGGCGACCGACATCCTGTGGGACGGTCGCGCCGTCCGCCGCTTCACGGCGCCCCGACTCGACTCTCCGCACACGCACGGGACGGGCTGCACGTTGTCGGCCGCCATCGCGGCCGGGCTCGCGCGCGGGCGGCCGCTCGGCGACGCCGTCGAGGAGGCGAAGCGGTACGTGACGGCGGCGATCGGCGCCGGCTTCCAGGCGGGCCGCGGCGTCGGCGCCCTGCGCCACTTCGTCGAGCGCTGGTAGATCACGATGGCGTCCGTGGGCGACAAGATGCCGTTCATGGAGCACCTCGGCGAGCTGCGCGTGCGGATCGTGCGCAGCCTCATCGGGCTCCTCGTCGGCCTCGGCATCGCGCTGCCCTTCAGCCAGAAGATCGTCGACTACCTCGCGCGTCCCGTGCAGGCGACGGGCAACAATCTCGTCTTCCTGGCCCTCACCGAGGCGTTCTGGGTGCAGATGAAGGTGGCCGTGATCGTCGGTCTCTTCATCGCCGCCCCCGCCATCCTGTGGCAGGTGTGGCGATTCGTGGCGCCGGGTCTGCACGACCACGAGCGAAAGTACGCCGCGCCGTTCGTGATCGTCGGCTCCCTGCTCTTTCTCGGCGGCGGGGTGTTCTCGATAAAGGTGGTGACGCCCTTCGCCATCCAGTTCCTGCTGTCCTACAGCCGGCCCGGGTTGCAGCCGATGATCTCGATCGGCAACTACGTCGACTTCCTGCTCAAGTTCACCCTCGCCTTCGGCCTCGTGTTCGAGCTGCCGCTGGTCCTCACGGTGCTGGCGCGCATGGGCGTCGTGACGCCGGCCCTGCTCGCGAAGAACCGGAAGTACGCCATCCTCGGGGCCTTCGTGGCGGGGGCCATCCTCACGCCGACCCCCGATGCCTTCAACCAGACGCTCATGGCGGGCCCGCTCATCATCCTCTACGAGGTGGGGATCGTGTGCGCCCGCATCTTCGGCCGCCGGCCGAAGCCCGTCGTCGTGCCGCCGGAGACCTCCGCGTGAACGGCGCCGCGCGGCCGGCCCCGTACGTTCGCCACGAGTGCGCCTGATGGATTTCATCTCGCTCGATCTGCCGGAGCCGGTGATGCAGGGGATCCGCGAAGCGGGTTTCGTGACGGCCACGGCGATCCAGGAGGTGGCGCTGCCCCTGGCCCTCAAGGGCAAGGACGTGGCCGGGCAGTCGCAAACGGGCACCGGCAAGACCGCCGCGTTCCTCATCAACGCGTTCACGCGGCTCCTGCGCGACCCGCAGCGCCCGCCGGCCGGGCCCACGGCGCCGCGCGTACTGATCATCGCGCCCACGCGCGAGCTGACGGTCCAGATCGAGGCCGACGCGCACCTGCTCGGCCGCTTCACCGGGCTCACGATCCTCGCCGTCTACGGCGGCATCGACTACCAGCGCCAGCGCCAGGCCCTCGCCGACGGCTGTGACGTTCTCGTCGGCACCCCCGGCCGCCTCATCGACTATCTCAAGCAGCACGTCTGGTCGCCCAAGCGCGTCGAGGTGCTGGTCATCGACGAGGCCGATCGGATGTTCGACATGGGATTCATCGCCGATCTCCGGTTCATCCTGCGCCGGCTGCCGCCGCCCGAG
>JBGPYK010000274.1:0-4353 GCA_041493245.1 Methylomirabilia bacterium
CTGGGTGTGGCACCCGGCGCAGCTATCGAGGTTGAAGCGAGGCCCCAGGCCGTCGCCCACGCCGTCGGGTTCCTCGAACTCAGTCTGGCCCGCGGCGAAGAACGCCGGCTGGGACCCCGTCAGCCCGGCCAGCATCCCGCCGGCTCCGTCGGGGCCGCCTCGCACCCCCGGGTCAGACGCTGGGTTGGACGCTTGCAGCGCCGCAGTGCTGGCAAGCAGGCTGACGGTAACCATCACGAGCAGGATCCTCTTCCTCACAGTTCGCATGGGCGCCCTCCGAACTTCGGGGTTGGGGAATAGAACCAATTGCTGGCTGGGCGGTGGACGCAACGGACATGCCACACCCGTCTCGCCGGTAGAAGGGCCGAAATAGGCCGTCGCTGTAGGCCGCGTCCCCTTCGCGGGTTCTCAGCGGAGAGAATCAGACCGGTTGGATTCTCAAATGTGAGAACGAGGGCCCGCGGCCGACGCGCGGCAGTCGAAGAGCAGGCCGGCGGCCCTCGTGCTACAGTGCGGAAGATTTTCGAAGGAGACCGCATGATGGTGCCGGACCTGGGCGTGGCCTTCGACGGCCGGAACCCGCCGGCCCGTCTGCTCGAGCAGGCGCGCGCGGCGGAGGACGCCGGCGCCGCCTCCTTCTGGATCTCGAGCCACCTCTTCCTGCGCGACCCGGTGAGCCTGGCCGGCGCCGTGCTCGGCGCGACTCAGCGGGCGCGCGCGGTCCTCATGGCGGTAAGCCCGCACGTGATCCACCCCGTCCACATCGCGATGGCCGCGGCTACGCTGGACGAGCTGTTTCCCGGCCGCGTCGCGCTCTGTCTCGGCAGCGGGGCGCCCGGCGATCTCGCCGACGCCGGCGTGGCGCCATTGCGCCCGCTGCGCGCGCTGCGCGAGGCGCTCGAGCTGACCCGGATGCTCCTGTCCGGCGAGCGGGTGAGCTACGAGGGCGAGGTCTACCGGGTGCGCGGCCGGCGCCTCCAGGCGGGACCGCGCGCGGTCCCCATCGTCCTGGCCGCCTCGGGCCCGCGCACGCTCGAGTTGGCGGGCGCGTCGGCCGACGGCGTCGTGCTCTCCACCGCGTCGTCCGTCCCGTTCGTGCGCTGGGCGCTCGCGCACGTCACGCGCGGCGCCAAGGGTCGCGCGCTCGCTCGCGCCGGCCTCGTCTACGCCTCGGTCGCCGAGCGCGAGACCGACGCCCTCGGCCGCTTCCGCCGCCAGCTCTCGATCACGCTCCGCGGCGGCCACCACGCGCAGAACGTGGAGCTGGCTGGTGGAACGCTCGACCACGAGGCGCTGCGGCGCGCGGTGTCGGAGGAGGACTGGACGCACGCCGAGAGCCTGATCGGCGACGACATCGTGCGCCGGCACACGGCCTCGGGCACGCCGGCCCAGGTTCGCGAGCGCGTGGCCGCCTACCACGCGGCCGGGCTCGACGAGGTCGTGCTCGCGGGGATGTATGATCCCGCCGAGACGGCGCGGACGCTGACGGCGGCTCGCGGGTGACCATGCGATTCAGTGTCCAGCTTCCGACGTGCACCGAGGGCTTGGTGAACCCGATCCCGTTCGCCGCGCCCGACGATTTCGTCCGGCTTGCCCAGGAAGCGGAGCGGCTCGGCTACGACGCGGTGTGGGGCAACGACCACATCACCGCGGCGCCATACGTGCGCACGAAGTGGAGCGCGCCGCCGAACTTCTACGAGGTGCTCATCACGCTCGCCACCGTCGGCGCCCACACGCGCCGCGTCCGCCTGGGCACCGCCGTCCTGGTGCTCCCGCTGCGCGACCCGGTGCTTCTCGCCAAGCAGGTGGCGACGCTCGACCGGTTCACCGGGGGCCGCGTCATCCTCGCCGTCGGTCTCGGCGCCTACCGCGAGGAGTTTGAGGCGCAGTGGCCGCGCCGCGCGACCGAGCGGCGTGGTGACCTGCTCGACGAGGGGCTCGTGGCGCTTCGCGCCCTCTGGACCGAGCGCGAGGCGAGCCACGCGGGGACCCACTACGCCTTCGAGAAGGTCGAGCTGTACCCTAAGCCGGTGCAGCAGCCGTTGCCCGTCTACATCGGCGGGCACAACGAGACGGCCGTGGCGCGCGCGGCTCGCGTCGGCCAGGGCTGGCTTCCGGGCTGGCGACCTTTCGCGGAGATCAAGCAGCGGACCGCGCTCCTGCGGCGGCTCACCGCCGAGGCCGGGCGCGATCCGCGCGCGGTGGAGGCGGCGGTGCAGTTCACGGTCTACCTCGGCCGCACATCGGAAGAGGCGGCGGTCCGGTACCGCGCTACCGGCATGGTCCAGCACCGCCAGTCGCTTGCCCACACGGGGCGCGATCCCTCGCTGGCCGAGGCGAACAACCTGATCGGCAGCCCGCAGAGGTTGCAAGAAAAGATCGGGGTTCTGCGCGATGCCGGTGTCGATCACCTGTGCGCCTTGCAGTTCCCGCACGAGTCCGTCAACGAAATGCTCGAACAGATGGAGTGGTTCGCCCGCGATGTCATGCCGGCGTTCACGGAAGGAGCCCACCATGCGTAAGGTCCTGGTCCTTGCGGTACTGATCGTTCTCGCGCTCCCGCCGCTCGGCAGCCGCGCGCGGGCCGCCGACTATCCGACGCACGAGATCGAGATGATCGTCTCCTTTCCTGCGGGAGGGCCGGCCGACACCTCCGCCCGCATCCTGGCGCCCAAGCTCTCCGCCATCCTCGGTCAGCCGATCGCGGTCGTGAACAAGTCAGGCGGCGGGGGCTCGCTGGGCGCCGACTACGTGGCCAAGGGCAAGACGGACGGCTACACCATCTACAACTCGACCAACTCCGCCCTCACGATCAGCCCCACGATCCTGAAGGACATCCCCTACAAGGTCAGTGACTTCACGCCGATCGGCGCTTACGCGGCGGATCTCGGCGTCATCACCGTGCGCGCCGGCGGGCCCGCGAAGACGCTGGACGAGTTCGTCGAGTACGCCCGGAAGAACCCGGGGAAGCTCACCTACGGCTCGGCGGGTCTGGGCACCGTGTCCTTCTTCAGCATGGAGCTGTTCAAGCTCGCCTACGGGCTCGACATGGCCCACGTGCCGTTCCAGGGCACCGGACCCGTGAAGAACGCGATCCTGGGCGGGCACGTGAACGTGGCCACGAGCGGCTTCGGCTCGCTGGCCCCGCTGATCCGCTCCGGCGACCTGATCCCGCTCGTGACGACCTCACCCAAGCGCGTGGCGGCGTTTCCGAACGTGCCGACGATGGCGGAGAAGGGGTTTGCCGAAGCCTCGCTAAACATCTGGATGGGCGTCTACGTTGCCGCCAAGACGCCGAAGCCCGTCGTCGACGCGCTGACCAAGGCGTTCAATCAAGCGGCCAAAGATCCGGTAGTCATCGGCGCGCTGGAGAAGGCAGGAATGCAGGCCTACTACCACACCCCCGCGGAAACGCTGAAGCTCCTCGACACCGAGGCCGCAGCCGTCGCGAAAGTCGCCGACAAGCTCAACCTCAACCTCAAGAAGTAACGTTCGACACCTCGAGCGCGAATCCGACGGAGAGGAGTGAAGTCATGCCGCTGCCGCTTCCGGAGCCGCTGCCCGCTGACCCGTTGCCCCTTCTCGAGGCTTGGCTCGCTGAAGCGCGCGCGGCGATCCGCAACTCGACGGCCATGACGCTGGCGACCGTGGACGCCGACGGGCGGCCTTCGGCGCGGATGATCATCGGCCGGGGGTTCGACGCTCGCGCCGGATGGCTGGTGTTCTACACCGACCGCGAGAGCGCGAAGGGTCGGGATCTGGAGGCCCGCCCCTGGGCCGCGCTCGTCTTTCACTGGGATGCGCTCGAGCGCCAGGTCCGTGTCGAGGGACCCGTGACACCGGCGCCGGATGCCGACACCGACGCGTACTGGCGGTCGCGACCACCGGACGCGCGGATCGCCGCGGTCGCGAGCGAGCAGAGCCGGCCCGTCGCCTCGCGCGCGGCGTTTCTCGGACGGATGGAGGACGCGCGGCGGCTCGGCGACGATCCCCCGCGGCCCGCCCGCTGGGTCGGCTACCGCGTGTGGGCCGAGCGCATCGAGCTATGGGTCGGCCAACCCGCGCGCGCCCACGACCGCGCCCTCTGGACCCGCACCCTCTCACGCACCGGCGACACCTTCACCGCAGGCCCCTGGCAGGCGACACGCCTGCAGCCGTAGCCGGCTGCTGCAGCCTGCGGGCTTTTCCGCATTCTGCTGCCTCCGATGTTTCTAGCCGAGAAAATTCATGAACGATCGCACGGGTGAGGCGAGTCGATTGGTCGTGGGAGGCGATCGATTTTCGTGTAGGGCGGGGGCTTGTCCCCCGCCGCTCGCTGACCGATGAGAGATGGCGCCGGCGGGGGACAAGCCC
>JBGPYK010000327.1:0-3945 GCA_041493245.1 Methylomirabilia bacterium
CCCAATCCATCGATCCGCGAGCAGCGGGTGGCGTTCGGGACCTCGGGCCATCGTGGCTCCGCGCTCGCCAACGCCTTTAACGAGGCCCACATCCTCGCCATCACCCAGGCTATTTGCACGTACCGACAGGAGCAGAGGATCGACGGGCCTCTGTTCCTCGGTCTCGATACCCATGCCCTCTCGGAGTCGGCCTGGGCCAGTACCCTCGAGGTGCTGGCGGCCAACCGGGTCGACGTGATGATCGACGACCAGGACGGGTACACGCCCACGCCGGTCATCTCCCACGCGATCCTCACGTATAACCGGGGCCGGGCCCGCGGCCTCGCCGACGGGATCGTCGTCACCCCCTCGCATAACCCGCCCGAGGTCGGCGGCTTCAAGTACAACCCGCCCAACGGCGGTCCCGCCGATACGCACGTCACCGGCTGGATCCAGGATCAGGCGAATGCGCTGCTCGCCGACGATGGCACCGAGGTGAAGCGGATCCCGTTCGAGCGGGCGCGCCGGGCTCCCACCACGCACCGCCACGATTACATGGACGCCTACATCGGAGACCTCGCGCGCGTCGTGGACCTGGACGTCCTCCGCGCCGCGAAGGTCAAGCTCGGCGTCGATCCTCTGGGAGGCGCCGGGGTGCACTACTGGGGCATGATCGGCGAGCGCTACAAGCTGCCGCTGACCGTGATCAGCGACGTGGTGGATCCAACCTTCAGCTTCATGACGGTCGACGGGGACGGGAAGATCCGCATGGACTGCTCGTCGCCCTACGCCATGCAGCGCCTGATTGCCCTCAAGGAGCGCTTCGACGTCGCCTGGGCGTGCGATACCGATCACGACCGGCACGGCATCGTCGCCGCGAGCGTCGGTCTCCTGAATCCGAATCACTATCTCGCGGTGGCCATCTCCTACCTCTTCACGCACCGGGCGGAGTGGCCGAAGCACGCCGGGATCGGCAAGACGATCGTGAGCAGCAGCATGATCGACCGCGTGGTCGCCCGGCTCGGGCGCCCGCTCGTGGAGACGCCCGTCGGGTTCAAGTGGTTCGTCGATGGGCTCATCGGCGGGTCCCTCGGCTTCGGTGGCGAGGAGAGTGCGGGGGCCTCGTTCCTCCGCCGCGACGGCACAGTCTGGACGACCGACAAAGACGGGATCATCCTCGGCCTCCTCGCCGCAGAGATGACGACGGTCATGGGTCGCGACCCGGGTGAGCTCTACCGAGAACTCACCCGCGAGCTTGGCGAATCCGCCTACCAGCGCATCGACGCGCCGGCCACGCCCGAGCAGAAGGCGGTACTGGCGCGGCTCTCGCCGAGGGACGTCCGAGCCTCCGAGCTCGCGGGTGAGAAGATCACGAGCCTGCTGACCACTGCGCCGGGGAACAACGCTCCCATCGGAGGGCTCAAGGTGGTCACCCGGAGCGGCTGGTTCGCGGCCCGCCCGTCTGGAACCGAGGACGTCTACAAGCTCTACGCGGAGAGCTTCAAGGGCGGAGACCACCTGGGCCGAATTCAGGAGGAGGCGCAAGCGGTCATTCAGAGCGTCTTCCAGGCGGGCGCGGCAGTCTGAACCATGCCCGGCGCCTACCCGTTCCCGAAGCCGGAACCAACCCCCCTGGAAGAGCCAATCCGGGCGGAACTCTTCGGCGTCGAGCGCCTCGAACAGCACGCCGAGAGCCTGGCGGCCGCCCAGCAGGTCATGGGCCAGTCGGGGGAGGCGCGACCATTGTTGTCGCGCGTCCAGGACAACGGCCGCGTCCTGCGCGAGGCGTATCGCGTGATCGCCAGGGCCATCCGGGAGGAACGCGCGATCGATCCGGCCGCGGAATGGTTGGTCGACAACTTCCACCTCGTGGACGAACAGCTGCGCGAGATTCGCGACGATCTGCCGCCCGGCTTCTATCGGGAGCTGCCCAAGTTGGCGGAGGGCCCCCTCGCGGGCTATCCGCGCGTGTACGGACTGGCCTGGGCGTTCGTCGCGCATACGGATAGCCGGTTCGACCCGGAAACGCTCCGTCGGTTCGTGCACGCCTACCAGCGTGTACAGCCCCTGACCATCGGCGAGCTCTGGGCCGTCGCCATCACCCTCCGCGTCGTGCTCGTTGAGAATCTTCGACGCCTGGCGGAGGCGATCATCCGCCGACGGACGGCGCGCCAGGGGGCCGACGCGCTGGCGGACGACCTGCTTGGAGTCAGGGGCCACTCCGGGGCGGCGGCGACGACGGCGCTCCGACGTCTCGAGGGTGCTCCGTTGGTGACCGCCTTCGCGGTGCAGCTCGTCCAGCGGCTGCGCGATCAGGATCCGGCCGTGACCCCCGCGCTTCTCTGGCTGGACCAACGCCTGGCGGCCCAGGGGACGACACCCGATGAGATCGTCCGAGTCGAGCATCAGCGGCAGGCCGCGACGAACGTGACCGTCCGGAACGTCATCACGAGCATGCGGCTGATGTCCGCGCTCGACTGGGCCGAATTCTTCGAGAGGGTCAGCCTGGTCGACGAGGTCCTTCGCGCGAGCACCAGCTACGGCGCGATGGACTTCGCGACCCGTGACGGCTACCGGCATGCCATCGAAGACCTCGCGCGAGGTTCGGGCCGGTCGGAGCTTGAAATCGCCCAGGAGGCCGTGCGCCACGCGACCCGCAGCGGAATCGCCGCGCCGGGCGCCGACGACCAGCCGGACGACCGTCGCGCGGATCCCGGGTTCTATCTCATCGGGAACGGGCGCCTGGCCTTCGAGCGGGCGCTTGCGTTCCGAGCTGCGGCGGCGCGCCGCCTGTTTCGCGCCTACGTCGCGGCGGCGACGCCCGGGTACCTCGGCACGATCGTTCTCCTCACCGGATTCATTCTCGCGCTGCCCCTGCTCGCGGCGGGCGCGGGGGGCGTGGGAGCGGTGGGCCTGCTCGTGCTCGGGCTCCTCGCCCTCGTCCCGGCGTCGGACCTGGCGATCGCTCTGCTGAATCGAAGCGTCACCGCGTTCGTCGCGCCGGGCGTGCTGCCCCGGCTCGAGCTGCGTGAAGGCGTGCCGTCGCATCTGCGGACCATGATCGTCGTGCCGACCTTGTTGACCGACCGCGTCGACGTGGACGAGCAGATCGATCGACTGGAAGTGCATCACCTGACGAATCCGGACGGCGATCTTCATTTCGCCCTGCTCTCCGACTGGACGGATGCGGTGACGGAGAGCGTGCCGGGTGACGAGGAGACGCTGGCCGCGGCGCGCGAGGGGATCGCGCGCCTGAACGCGCAGTACGGCCCGACTCCCGGGGGCGCCCAGCGTTTCCTGCTCTTCCACCGCCGGCGGCTCTGGAACCAGAGCGAGCAGACGTGGATGGGGTGGGAACGCAAGCGCGGAAAGCTCCATGAGCTGAATCGATTGCTTCGAGGCGCCACGGATACGACGTTTCTGCCGACAGGTCGGGTGGCGGCCGTGGCGCCTCCCGACGTCCGCTACGTCGTCACACTCGACGCCGACACTCGGTTGCCGAGAGGCGCGATCGATCGGTTGGTCGGCACGATGGCGCATCCTCTCAATCGACCGCGGTTCGATCCGGGCACGCGTCGCGTGGTCGACGGGTACGCCGTGCTTCAGCCCCGAGTCACCCCGCCCCTGCCCGGCCGCGAGGGGTCATTCTTTCAGCGCCTTTCCTCGGGTCCCTCCGGCATCGATCCGTATGCGGCGGCCGTGTCCGACGTCTACCAGGACCTCTTCGGGGAGGGCTCCTACACCGGCAAAGGGATCTACGACATCGACGCGTTCGAGGCGGCCCTCGCGGGACGGGTCCCCGAGAACGCGCTCCTGAGTCACGATCTCTTCGAGGGCATCTTCGCGCGGGCCGGCCTGGTGACCGACGTCGAGCTATTCGAGAGCGCCCCCGCAAATTACGGGCTCGCGGCCGCCCGCCAGCACCGGTGGGCCCGCGGCGACTGGCAGCTGCTTCCGTGGATTCTC
>JBGPYK010000498.1:0-2801 GCA_041493245.1 Methylomirabilia bacterium
GCGGTCGGGGTCGGCCTTGCCGGTGTACTTGAGGAGCTTCGCGAGCCGCGGCGAGAAGATCTCGGCGCCGCCGCCGGGCATCGACTGGAGCCCGACCGCCTTGAGTCGCGCGAGCGCCTCCTTCGGCTCGATCTTCCAGCGCCGCCAGAAGTAGTCGATCTCGGCCGCGGTGAAGGCCTTGATCTGGACCCGGGGGTGCGCGTGGTGGATCGCCTCGATCATCCGCTCGTAGTAGTCGAACGGCCAGTCGGGGTGATGGCCGCCGACGATGTGCACCTCGCGCGTCTCATCCTTCACCATCGCCACCATGTCCTCGATGGTGTGCTCGTACGCGCCGGCCTGACCGGGCTTGCGCGCGAACCCGCAGAAGCTGCACGACAGCACGCAGAGATTCGTGGGCGTGATGTGGCGGTTGATGACGAAGTAGACGCGGTCGCCCTCGCGCCGGGATTTGGCGTGACCCGCCATCCGCCCGACGCCGAGGAGGTCATCGGTTTCGAAGAGCAGGAGGCCGTCGTGGCGCGTCAGCCGCTCACCCGCGTGGACCTTGTCCCAGACGGCCTCCAACCGCAGGTCGGAAAAGTGCACGCGTTCGTCCTCCTTGTCAGACCGACCGGTCGGTGTGACTCTAACCGTCCGTTGAGCTGGTAGTCAAGAAAGGGCTCGGTTTACGGTCTCCGAGGCTGGGCCAAGGCTCGGCGTCGGCGCAGCTCCCGCTGGATTCGGAGATCCTCCTGGCGCATCGTGAATCCTGCCACGCCAGCGGCGAGCGCCAGCGCGAGCAGGGAGCCGACCGTGACGCGGTCCGTGAGCGTCTCCACCCCCCGAGTGCCGAGCCAGGTGACGGCGACCGCGGCCAGAAAGATCACCGCCAGGGTGGCACCGCGCAAGAGCCAGCGCTCGACGAGCAGGCGCTCGAGCGCATCATCGTCGAGTTCCCGCCAACCGTCGTTCGCCATCCCGTGCTCCTCGCGAAACTTGCGGTACGGCGGTATAATATCTTGTTGGCGTTGCAGTTAACGGTTCGTGAGGGGAGGCGGGCTATGACCTCAGGGTCCCTCGACCGATCCGTCCGCGTCGAAGTGATCACCTACGTCCCCACTCAGTACAATCACTGAAAGCACTGCGAAGTGACCTGGCAGGTCATGGGGCTCAGGCGCAAGGTCCAGCGGGACCTCATGGAATCGGCCCTACCCGAGGACCTCAAGGCGGAGTTTCACGAGCTCGCCGGGTGGGTGCGCACGCTGCCCGACAAGTACGGCGATCGCGTGCGCGTGCGGCTCGTCGATGTCGCCTCCATCGAGGGCTTCTTCAAGTCGCTGCTCCGTGGGTTCTGGCGGTACCCGGCCTTCACGGTCGAAGGCCAGCGCTACGTCGGCGCGGACTTCTCGAAGGTGGAGGCCCTGATCTCACGAGCGCTCTGACGGAGCGCAGGAGGAGGGAGGATGAACACACTATTGGCTGTCATCATCGGGGCGGTGACGGTGTATCTCGCGTACACCCTCTACGCCCGGCGGATCGACCGCCACGTCATCCAGTCCGATCCGAAGCGAACGACCCCGGCCGCGCTCTACATGGATGGCGTGGACTTCATGCCCACCAACCGTAACATCCTGTTCGGCTACCACTTCAAGTCCATCGCGGCGGCGGGGCCGATCATCGGCGCCATCGTCGCCGCCAACCTGTGGGGCTGGCTCCCCTCGATCATCTGGTTGATCCTCGGGGTGTCTTTCCTCGGCTGGGCCAGCGACTACAGCGCGATCGTGATCTCGATCCGCAACGAGGGCAACAGCCTGTCGGCGATCGCTCATCGGCTGGTCTCGCCGCGAACGCGCACGATCCTGTTCGTCTTCATCTTCTTCTACCTCTTGCTCGTGGCCGGCGCCTTCGTGGGCATCATGGCCACCGTGCTGGAATCGCAGCCGAAGACGCAGCTCGGTGTCATCGTGCTGACGGTGATGGGCCTCCTCTTGGGCCAGATGCTCTACCGCTGGCGCACCGGGCTCGTGGGCGCCACCGTTCTGACCGTGGGCGTCACGCTCATCGCCATCCTCGGCGGAGGCTGGACCGAGGATCTCTTCAAGGCGTTCACCACCGCCCTCAACACCATGACGGGCGGCGCGCCCCTCGTCACGTACTTCGATCCAACGCTCGCGAACTTCAAGGGCGCCGACGCCAAGATCATGCCGAGCCTGCTCTTCTGGGCTCTCGCGATCTCCGCGTTCTGTTATGCGGGCTCCGTCCTGCCGATCTGGCGCATGGCCCAGCCCGTGATCTACGTCGGCTTTTGGATCACCGCCCTGGCCATGGTGCTGGGCTTGACCGGGGCGGCCGCGGCGTCGTTCGTCAAGCCGGAGGTGGCGCAGTTCGTGATCCCCGCGTTCAAGGGGTTCAACCCGCAGCTGGGGCCGGGGGGGATCATGCCGCTCTGGCCGATGCTGTTCGTGACGATCGCGTGCGGCGCGATCTCGGGCTGGCACGCGCTCTTTGGAGCGGTCGGCACCGCTCGGCAGGTCGAGAACGAGGCCGACATGCTCCCGATCGGCGGCGGTTCGATGTTCGCCGAGTTCATGCTCGGCCTGCTCGCGCTCCTCGCCGTCTCCGTCGGCGCAAAGGGCGCGCCCGTGGGCGCGTTCGCGACCGGGCTCGGCGGCTTCATCAGCGTCTGGGGTGTGCCGATCCAGTACGCGACGGCGCTGGCCTTCGCGGCCTTCATCGTGATCGTGCTCGTCGTCACCCAGCTGCTCTTCCGCGTCCAGCGGGTGACGCTCAGCGAGTGGCTCGGCGACGTGATCCCGCCC
>JBGPYK010000408.1:0-3400 GCA_041493245.1 Methylomirabilia bacterium
AAAACCCCGTCGGATCGGGCGACGGGGCACGGCCGAGGAGCGTGGAGATCGACTGGGACTACGCCAAGCGCTACGCGGCCTGATCACGCACGTCAGCAACGGGCCACGCGTCTCACGATCCCTCCAGCCCGTAGAGCGCCGCGGCAGTGTCGTGAGTTAACTTGCGGCGCATCTCCGGCGACAGGTGCCGCATCTGCCGCTCGATCGCTGCTCGCGAGTTGGGCCAGACGCTGTCGGGATGCGGATAGTCCGAGGCCCACAGGAGGTGACCCTCGCCGAAGAACGGGATGAGCGCCATCGCGACGTGGTCGTCCTGGAACGTCGCGTAGATCTGCCGCTTGAAGAGGTCGCTCGGCTTCGTGACGAGCGCGCTGCCGCCCTTGTCGGCCCAGAAGTCCTTGGCCTCCCAGAGCCGCCAGTGGCGGTAGTCGAGCTCCTGGACGAGCCAGGGGAGCCATCCAGTGCCGGCCTCGGCCATCACCATGCGCAGCTTCGGGTGCCGCTCGAGGATGCCCCAGGCGAAGAGGTCGACGAAGGGCTCGAGGAAGTTCGCGAGGAAGAACTTCGTGTTCTCGAAGACGCTCGCCGCTTTGCCCGCGGCACGATCGCCCGGCTTGCCGACGAACACCGTGATGTGCCACGAGAGAATGACGCCGCGGTCCTCGAGGGTTTGCCAGAGCGGCTCCCACGCCGGGTCGTCGAGCTTGGGGTTGATGTTGGCGATCATCAGATTGACCTGACGCACGCCGCCCTTCGCGATGAGGCGTTCGAGTTCGGCGAGCGCCGCCTCGGGTGTCTCCGGCAGCATCGGCAGGCCGATGAGCCGATCCGGCGCCGCCTTGCAGAAATCGAGCAGCCAGTCGTTGTAGACGCGGTAGCAAGCGGTGCGGAGGACGGGATCGTCGGTCGAGATCTGGAAGATCGGCCCGAAGATCACCTGGGTCTCGACGCCGTCGCGATCCATGTCGGCGAGACGCAGCTCCGGGATGGCCGGGCGGCGCGCGCTCTGGTCGTAGATGGCAGCACGGTCGAAGGCGTTGTAGAGCGCCTTGACCGGACGCGCGGTACCCGTCACGGGCGGCTTGCCGTCCCAGCGGCCCCAGACCTTGCCGTCGCAGACCCACACCACCTGTCCGTCGCGCTCCTCGACGTGCGGCGCGCGGTCGAGCAGCGAAGCCGGCAGCCGCGTCGTCCACAAATCCGCAGGCAGCTGGCTGAGGTCCATGTGATCGTCGCAGGAGATGAGCCGGTCAGCCATGTGATCCTCCGGTATTACTTGCTCTCCGTGAGAACCGGAATGGTGCGTATTCTAGCCCCTGGGCCGGAACGCGGGGGCGGCGGTGACTCACGAGGAGGCCCAGAGCTTGCCAGTGGCGAGCCGGGCACCCTCCGCCAGGGCCGCGAACTTCAGCCATACCGCCGTCGGGTGGACATCGTTGAACCGGGTGCCCGAGGCGGCGAAGCCGCAATCGGCGCCGGCGATGACGTTCTCCCGTCCCACGATCCGGGCGAAGCGGACGATGCGCTCGGCGATCAGCTCGGGGTGCTCCACCAGATTGGTGGTGTGGCTGATCACGCCCGGGATCAGGATCGTCCCGGCCGGAGGCTTCCACTGCTCGAAGACGTGGTACTCGTGCTCGTGCCGTGGATTGGCGGCCTCGAACGACAAGGCGCCGGCCTTGATCCTGAACAGGATGTCGACGATGTCCTTCAGCTCCATGTCATGCACGCGCGGGCCGACGTCGATGCTGTAGCACGTGTGGAAGCGGACGCGCTCGGGCGGGATGTCCCGCAGCGCGTGGTTGATCGCCTCCACGCGCCGGGCCGCCCACGTGCGGCAGTCCGCCACGCTCGTGCCGGGATTCATCATGTAGTAGGTGACCAGCCGAGGGTCGTCGACCTGGAGCACGAAGCCCGCGTCGACGATCGCCCGGTATTCCTCGTGGAGCGCGTCGGCCAAAGCCTGCTCGTACTCCTCGTCGGTCCGGTAGAAGCGATTCGGCAGCGTGGCGAAGATGTACGAGGGGGCGATCGCAGGGAGGAACACCTCCTCGTGAGGTCGGCCTTGCAGCGCGGCCTTCAGTGTCGTGACGTCCGCCCGCACGGCGTCGTGACCCCGGTAGGCCACGGGCCCCGTGCAGACGTCGATGCCATGCTGGCGGGAGTTGCCGCGGCCCCCGAGCCCCTCCGCGATGCGGTCGGACCATGCATAGTACTCGGGGAAGTCCAGGTACTCGCGGCTCGCCGCGCGCGTGCTGCCGTCCTGCCCGCGTGGGGCCGGCTGGCGCTCGAAGCCGGTGAAGCGCTCGACGATGTACCCGAAGAAGCTCGCCTTGCCCTGCTCGCCGTCGGTGACGATGTCGACACCGGCGTCCGTCTGCCGGCGGACGACGTCGGCGACCGCCTCTGGCACCAACCGGATGTACGCCTCGCGGTCGTACGGCTGCCCCCGTTCCTTCGCAGCCAGGACCTGGACCAGGGCGTCGGGCCGGGACAGACTGCCAACGTGCGTCGTGAGAATACGGTCGGTACTGCGCTTCATCGGCGCGCGCCTCCTTATCGGTCCGGCTGGCGACGGAAGAAGATGACACCGTATTCGTCGTAGGCGCGTTCGATCGCGGCGAACGTGATGTCGTCGAGGTGCCGGGAGAGATCCACACCGGCGATCTCCGCGCCGAGTACCGCTGCGGTCGGAATGACTTTCATGGACATTGGCGATCCTTTCGCTGGTCGACGCACCATGTCACGCGCGTCAACGCCATCGTGCGTTGACGCTACCACAACGCGGCGCGCTGTATCATCGGGGCCGACCGCGTCCTCGCGCATAGGAACCGGCCACGTGTAGGCGCCGCGGCGCGGAGAGAGGGAGGTCATCGAGCATGGCACGACTGAACGGGAAGGTGGCCGCCGTGACCGGCGGAGCCTCGGGGATCGGCGAGGCCACGGTGCGGCAGTTCGTGACGGAAGGGGCGAAGGTGGCCTTCGCCGACCGCGACGTCGAGCGGGGTAAGCGGGTCGCGGCGGAGATCGAGGCGAGCGGCGGCCAGGTCGTGTTTCTGGAAGCGCACATGGAACGCGAGGACGAGGCTGCGGCCTTCGTCCGGCAGGCCGCGCGGCGCTTCGGCCGGCTCGACATCCTCGTCAACAACGCCGGGGTCCGGCTGTATCACACGGTGGAAGAGGCCAGCGCCGAGAGCTGGGACGAGATCCTCGGCGTGAATCTCAAGGGGTACGCGTTCTGCGCGAAAGCGGCGATTCCGCTCCTCCGGCAGGGCGGTGGAGGCAGCATCGTCAACGTCGCCTCGGTGCGGTCGGTGACGAGCATCGGCAAGACGACGCAGTACGACACCACCAAGGCGGCGGTGGCCGGGCTGACACGCGGGATGGCGGCGGATCATGC
>JBGPYK010000013.1:0-16295 GCA_041493245.1 Methylomirabilia bacterium
GTCATCACCGGCGCATCGCGCGGGCTGGGCCGCGCGATCGCGATCGCGCTCGCGGCGGCCGGCGCCGACGTGGCGCTTGCCGCGCGCTCCAAGCCCGACCTCGAGGAGACGGCGCACCTCGTCGAGCGCGCCGGGCGCCGGGCGCTCGTCGTGCCGACGGACGTGACGAGCTACCAGGCGGTCGAGGCCCTCATGCAGTCAACGGTGGCCGCGCTCGGCCGGCTCGACATCGTCGTCAACAACTCGGGCGTGGCCCGGGTGGCCCCGCTCGTCGAGTGGACTCCGGAGGAGTGGCGAGCGCTGATGGACGTCAATCTCGGCGGCGTCTTCAATGGCTGTCGGGCCGCGGCGGCGCACCTCATCCCCCAGTGCTCGGGCAAGGTCATCAACCTCGCGTCGATGCTCGCCGCCGTCGGCCTACCCGGCTACAGCATTTACTCGGCGACCAAGGGCGCAATCGTCGCTTTCACACGGACGCTCGGGGTCGAGTGGGCGCGCCACAACATCCAGGTCAATGCGATTGCGCCCGGCTGGTTCGCGACGAACATGTCGGCGCCAGCCTTCGAGGGCGGCAACGAGCAGGTCGCCGAGCGCCTGATGCGGGACATCCCTGCCCGCCGACGCGGCCGCCCCGAGGAGATCGGCCCGCTTGCGGTCTACCTGGCCTCCTCGGCCTCAGACTTCATGACCGGCCAGACCCTCTACCTCGACGGCGGCCACTCCGCCGCCTGAGACCCAGTTTCTTGAGCCCCTCCCCCTCGCGGGGACCCTCGCGGGGAGGGGTGGGGGTGGGGGGAGGCGTGGGGGTGGGGGTGTGCCGGCTGGCCTTGAATTGCCGCCGCAAGGATGAGGCCGAACGCGAAAGTTGCCGCGATAGCGCTCCTCAAGTAGATTGGCGGCGTGAACGCGGCCATTCTGCGCAGCCCGCGGTCGCTGACCCTCGGTCCGGCTCCCGTCCCCGAGATCGGGCCGGAGGACGCCCTCGTGCGTGTCAGCATGGCGGGCCTGTGCGGGACCGACTATCGCATCTGGAGCGGTGACCGCTCCGTGACGTATCCGCTCATCCTCGGTCACGAGTTCGTCGGCCGGATCGAAGCGGTGGGGCGGGACGTTCACCACCTCGGCGTCGGCCGGCGCGTCGTCGCCGAGCCCAACTATTCGTGCGGTCAATGCGCGCTCTGCCGCGAGGGTAACCGCAACCTCTGCGCCCGGCGGACGACGATCGGCATCGACGTCGACGGCGCCTTCGCTGAGCTGGTCCGGCTTCCTGCCCGGTGCTGCTGGCCGATAGCCGATTCCGTCCCCGACGACCACGCGGTCATGACCGAGCCCCTGGCCGTCGTCGTCCGCGCGGTCAACCGCGGCGCGCCGAAGCCCGGCGAGACCGCGGCGGTCGTGGGCGCGGGGACCCTCGGGCTGCTCGCGCTCCAAGTGTTAGTGGCCTCCGAGGCCCGCGTCCTCGTCGTCAGCCGCAGCTCCAAGCGCTTCGAGCTGGCCGAGAGCCTCGGCGCCGCCGACACGCACGCGCTCGCCGATGGCCCGCTGGAGGCCGCCGCGCGGCGCTTTTCGGGTCGGGAGGGCGTCGACCTCGTGGTGGAGACCGCGGGCACGGCGGAGGCGGTGAATCACGCGGTGGCACTCGTCCGGCCCGGCGGCCGCGTCGTGCTGACCGGATTGCCGCACGAGGCGACCACGCTCTCGTTCTTTCCCGTCGTCCGGCACGAGATCACGATCCTGGGTTCGATGATCTATCAGGACGAGTTCCCCCAGGCCCTGGGCCTGCTCGAGACCGGCCGCGTCCGGACGCAGCCGCTGCTCACCCATTGCTTTGCCCTCGGCGCCATCGACGAGGCCTTCGCGGCCCACCGCGCGCCCGCGTCGATCAAGGTTGCCGTCATCCCCCAGGGGACGACCTGACATGGCCTACGCGATCGTCAACGGGATCCGGATGCATTACGAGGTCGCCGGGGCCGGAGCCCCGGTGCTCCTCCTCGCCGGGCTCTCGATGCCGGGTGCCGTCTGGGGCCCCCAGATCAAGGGGTTGGCGCCCCATTTCCAGGTGATCACGGTCGACAACCGAGGCGTCGGCGAGACCGACCTGCCGCCCGAGCCCGTCTACACGATGGCGCAGATGGCGGACGACGCCGCCGCTCTTCTGCGCCAGCTCAAGATCGCGCGCGCCCACGTCGTCGGCATCTCCATGGGCGGGACCATCGCCCAGGAGCTGGCGCTCCGCCATCCGCAGCTCGTGCGCTCGCTCGTGCTCGCCTCCACGTGGGCGAAGACGGACGCGCGCTTCCTCCGGGTCATCGAGTCGTGGGTGTCGCTCACCTCCCGGGTGCCCATCGAGGAGCGCTACCGCAACGTCTTCTATCCCTGGATCTTCAGCCCCCAGGCGTTCGAGCAGAAGGACGTCGTGGAGAACGCCTTCCGCGGCGCGCTCGCGTACCCGCATCAGGCCAAGGCCGAGGGGATCGAGCGCCAAGCGCGGGGCATCTTCGCGTGGAACGGCACCCGCGTGCCGCGCTTGGGCAGCCTCAAGGTGCCGACCCTCGTCGCGGCCGGCCGCGACGACATCCTCACGCCGCCGGAGTTCTCCCGCGCGCTCGCCAAGCTGATCCGCCGCGCCCGGCTGACCATCTTTCCCGGCGGCCACGCGTTCACCCTCGAACAGGCCGACGCCTTCAACCGCACCGTCGTGCGGTTCCTCAAGGGCGTGCGGTCGAAGTAACCGGCCGCCTCGCGGGCCGGCGCGCGCTCGTCAGGGGTTCCACGGACCGGTCAGTACAGCAATAAGCCCCTCCCCGGCGAGGGGGGGGGCTTATCCGATTTCCGGGCGCTTGCCGTACGTCGCGCGGATCTCGGTCTTGACGCCGCCGCGGATGTTGAAGTCACCCACGATCTCGATCCATCGGGGCCGGGCGGCCGCGACGAGGTCGTCCAGGATCCGGTTCGTCACGTCCTCGTGGAACGCGCCCTCCTGACGGTACGACCACATATAGAGCTTCAGCGACTTCAGCTCCACGAGGTGCTGGTCGGGCACGTAGCGGATCCGGATCGTCGCGAAGTCCGGCTGGCCGGTCCGCGGGCAGAGGCACGTGAACTCCGGCAACGTCATCGTGACCTCGTAGTCACGGTCAGGGTGCGGGTTGGGCACCACCTCGAGCGTCTTCGACGGCTGGCTGGGCATGACGCGATTATACCCGGCCACCTATCACGCGCCTGTTTAGGCGACGGTGCGCGTCGCTTGCGACGGACGCGCCGTTGCTGCTAGGGTCTCAACAGCCCATGAAGATCGGACTGATCGGGTTGCCGCGGAGCGGGAAGACGACGCTGTTCAACCTGTTGACGGGGGCCGGCGTAGCCACGTCACGCTACGAGACGGGACGCGCCGAGCTGCACATGGGCATCGCGCGGGTGCCCGACGCGCGCGTGGACCGGCTGAGCGAGCTGTTCAAGCCGAAAAAGACCACGTACGCGACCTTCGACGTGGTCGACCTCGCGGGCATCGCCAAGGGCGAGCGGAGCGGTCTCGAGACCAAGGAGTTCCGGAACGCCGACGCGTTGCTCCACGTCGTGCGCGCCTTCGCCGATCCTGCCCTGCCCGCGCCCGACCCGCGGCGCGACATCGACGATCTGGAAATGGAGCTGATCCTCGCCGACCTCGAGGTCATCGAGCGCCGGCTCGAGCGGCTCGAGGCCTCGATCAAGAAACGGCGCACGGACGCCGAGGTGAAGGAGCAGGTGCTCTTGCGGCGCCTCCAGGGCGAGATGGAGTCCGAGCGGCCGCTCCGCGCCGTCGACGTCACCGTCGACGACGCCAAGGTCATCCGGGGATTCACGTTCCTCTCGCACAAGCCGATCCTCCATTGCGTGAATCTCGACGAGAAGTCCGTGGCCGATGGCGAGCGGGTGGTCGAGCGCTTCGGCCTCGAGGCGCTCGTGGGTAAACCCCACACCCGGGTGGGCTGGGTCTCGGCGGTGATCGAGGCGGAGGTGGCCCAGCTCGCGGGCGAGGAGCAGGCGGCCTTCCTCGCCGACCTCGGGCTGCGCGAGCCGGCGCTCAACCGGCTTCTTCAGGACTGCTACGCGGTACTGGGCCTGGTGTCCTTTTTCACGGTGGGCGAGGACGAGGTGCGCGCCTGGCCCATTCCCCAGGGCACCCGCGCCCAGGACGCCGCCGGGGTCGTCCACTCCGACATCGCCCGCGGATTCATCCGCGCCGAGGTCAACACGTACGACGAGCTGATCGCCGCGGGCGGGTCATTCGCCGAGATCCGCGCCAAGGGGCAGCTCCGGCTCGAGGGCAAGGACTACCTGGTCCACGACGGCGAGATCTGCCACTTCCGCTTCAACGTCGCGCGGTAGTCCCGAAGTAGGACGGTGTCACGAGTGGCGGGGGGCTGGGGGTGCACCGGGGACGGCCTTGAGCGGGCCGCCGAGCCGGCGGATCACAGCGGCGACGTTCGCGTCCGGCGTTTGCATCGGCAGCACGCACCCTGCCGCCACGATCAGCCCCCGCCCGCCGGTCTGGGCCAGGGCGTCCTCGGTCTCGGCGACGGCCTGCTCCGGCGTCCCGTCGCGCAGCGTCTTCCACTGATCGAGCCCGCCCGCCACGGCGCCGGGGACGAAGGCCCCGCCTTCTGCTAGCGACGGGCCCGCGCCGCGGTCGTCCCAGTTCCACGCGTTTCCGGGCAGGCGCGCGAGGCGATCGAACATGAGCTGATCGCCGTGGCCGTGGATGACCGTCAGGATCGACCGCGAGCCCAGCGACTCGAGGAAGCGGCGATCGTACGGTTCGCCAAACTCCGCGTACTGCTCCTCGGTGTGCACGCTCCGGCTCGCCGCCTGGATCGAGTAGAAGATGCCCGACACCCCCTCGGTCAGCGCGAGGTCGGCGAAGCGGATCAGCGTGTCCGTGATCGCCTCGAGCGCCCCGCGAACCAGGTCGGGATGCGTCCGCAGATCATCGCGGAGGCGGTCGCCCGACAGCTTGCGCGCGAGCGACAGCGCGGAGAAGAGCGTCGGCAGCACGGGCGCGTCCCCGATACGCCGGTCGAAGCCGAGACGGATGATCGTCTCGATCTGCTGCGCGTAGCCGGCCGCCGTGGCGGGGTCGAGCGCCCGGATCCGCTTCCAGTCCTCGGCGCTCCGGACGGCGCAGGTCGCGCACGCCCGGTGGCCGTCGGGCTTGACCTCCACCGCCTCAACGCATCCCCACTCCTCGACGGCGTAGCCGCCCGGCGGCGTGATCTTGAGGAAGTCCGAGCCGTAGCGCTCGTGGAACCGCAGTGTGGCTTGGGCGAGCCCGGCGGGGTTGGCGTCGATGGTGGGGAAGTGGCGCCAGAACGCGTAGGGTGTGCGGTCCGTCGCCTCGCGCCTGAGGGTGGCGAGGATCCGCTCGCGGCGGCTCATCGGATTCATCGTCGGAGAACTCCTCGGCCGAGCATCGAGTGCCCGGCGGTGTCGACGGCATCGAAGTGGACATTGTCATCGGGCGCTTCGCAGTCGTCGGGCGCTTCGCGACCCCGGACCACGAGGGTCGAGGGCAGGGGCACCATGCCGGTGAAGCGCACGGCCACGCCGCGCACGCGGGTGGGGTCGCCACCCAGGTCGTGCTCGACGACACGTGAGACGGCCAGGGCGAGTGTGGCCGTCCCGTGGAGGATCAGGCCCGCCAGGCCGGCGGCGCGTGCCACGGCGACGTCGGTGTGGATCGGGTTCCAGATGCGCGCGCACTCGGTGTAGACGTGAGCGAGGTGAGCGCCCACGTTCACCTGGGCCTCCCAGCGCACGGCCCTGGCATCGGCCGGAGGGTTCGCCGCGGGCCGCGGCACCAGGCCGGGCCCGTCGTACCCGACGCCGCGGTAGATCGAGCCATAGCTCGTCGTCGTGACCGGCGCTCCCCGCCGGTCCACGGTCTCGAACTTCACGACGACGAGCGTCCCCGCCTTCACGGGCGTTACCGAGACGACCTGTGCCTTTGTGCCGAGGACGTCGCCGGCACGAGGCGGCCGGTGGATCATGAGATCGTGCGTGGCGTGGACGCTGAAGGGAGCGATGGCGTCACCGATCACCGTCTCGCGCAGCTCCACGGCGAGCGGCCACTCGTAGCAGACGGAGAAGAGCGGGTGCGCGACGGGTCCCTCCGGCTCGCCGGTGTCGAAGCAGCGGGGGTTCGTCTCGCCCAGCGCCGCGGCGTAGGCCATGAGCCAGCGGGCATCGATCTCCCGCTCCCGTGGACCGACGGAGGCGCCGAGCGTCGCGGCCCCGAGGCGGAGAGCGGGCGCCACGGCGCTCATCGGGCCGGGGGAAAGTTCATGCAGTCGACGAAGATGCGCTCGAAGTCCGGGTGCGCGGCGAGGGACACGTGCTCGATACCGGCGGCGATCTCCGCGGCGCGCGCGCGCTCGGCCTCGGAGAGCAGGCAGAGCTGGGCGCCCAGCGACGCCGCGTTGCCGACGTAGCGGACGCGCTCGGCGGGCAGGGGCGGGATCAGCCCGATGCGGAGCGCGCTCGGGATCGAGACGTAGTTGCCGAAGCCGCCCGCCAGCATCAGCTCGGCGACGCCCTCGAGCGGTACGCCCGCGACGTGCAGCAGCATGTCGACGCCGGAGGCGATGGCGCCCTTGGCGAGCTGGACCTGGCGGACGTCGTCCTGGGTGAGCACGATCTCGCGCGTCGCCCCCGATTCACCAGGGCGCAGCACGATAAACTGGCGCTCCTCGCCCCGCATCACCACGCGGTCGCGAAGCCGTGGCGGCAGGCTCTCCCGTGCGTCGACCTGGATCAAGCCCGTCACGTCGATCACGCCGGCGTCCAGCAGGCCGGCGAGCAGGTCGATCAGTCCCGAGCCGCAGATGCCGAGCGCGTCGACCTCGCCGATGGTGTGGACGTGGACGTCGTCGTCCACGCTGACGCGGTCGATGGCCCCCAGCGCTCCGCGCATGCCGTGGCGGATCTGGGCACCCTCGAAGGCGGGCCCCGCCGGCGCCGAGCATGCCCACAACCGATCGCGCGAGCCGAGCAGCACTTCGCCGTTGGTCCCGATGTCGACAGCGACCCGCACGTCACTCCCGGCGTAGATGCGGGTGGCGAGGGCGACGGCGACGGCGTCGGCGCCCACGAAGCCTGCCACGATCGGCAGCAGGCAGACGCGCGCCTCCGGCGCGACGTTCAGGTGGAGGTCGCGGGCGGCGAGCACGAGCGGCTGGCGCATCACGGGCGCGTAGGGCGCCAGGCCGATGTACGAGGGATCGATCCCGAGCAGCAGATGATGCATGCAGGTGTTACCGACGACCACCACCTTGTAGATCCACTTGGGCAGGACGCCGGCCTCGCGGCACGCCTCCGCGATGTGCTGGTTGAGGAGCCCGACGATCCGGGTCGTCAGCTTGCGGAGGTTGCCGGAGTTGAACTGGGCGAAGGCGATGCGGGACATGAGGTCCCCGCCGAAGACCGCCTGGGGGTTCAAACCCGAGACGGAGGCGAGCTGCTCGCCGGACTCCAGCTCGAGGAGCGTGGTGACGACGCTGGTCGTCCCGACGTCGATCGCGAGCCCGAATTTCATCAGCGAGGTGTCGCCGCGCTCGACGGCGAGGACGCGGCGGCCGAAGGTCGTCACCGTCACCTGGCCCCCGTCGTCGCGGAGGGCGGCGGGGAGCGTCGCCAGCACGCTGAGGCTGACGTCATCGGGCTCGCGGCCGAGCGCGGCCACGAGCTGCTCGGCGTCGGAGGTCTGGTGGTGTTCCTCGCGCGGAAGGTCGACCTTCACAACCTGCTTGGTCACACCCGCGTCGATGGCGACACCCGTCGCGCGGGCCGCTCCGGGTGCCGCCCCGAGGATCTGGAACGCCTGCTCGTCGAGGGGAGGGGCGAGCTGGACGGTCGCCGGCTCGCTCGGCTGGCACTGGCACGCGAGACGATAGCCGTCGCGGACGAGGTCGGCCCCGAGCTGAACCTCGTCGCCGAGGCTCGGGGGCGGCGGCGTGCCGGCGAGGAACTTGACCCGGCACGAGGTGCATCGCCCGCGGCCGCCGCAGGTCGCCGTCACGTCGATCCCCGCCGCGTGCGCCGCCTTGAGAAGGCTCACGCCGGGAAGGAGCGCGAGGCTTCGCCGCGCCGCGGGATCGCGAGGATCGGTGAGGACGGTCAGCGCAAGAGCCACGACACGTCATTCTAGCCCACGCCTTCCCGTTCTCTCGCCTCGCGGCACTTGCCCCGGCGCCCCGCCTGCCGGTATGCTCGCCCGCATGATCCACACCGACGCCGACACGCTCCGCGACGCCGCTCGCCTCGCCGGCTTCGACTTCGCCACTGCCGACCTCGAAGCGCTCCGTCCCGCTATCGAGCGCGCGCTGGAGGCGCTGTCACGGCTGGAGAGCCTGCCGCTGTCCTCCGTCGAGCCCGTGACGCAGTACCGCGTGATCTGACGTGGCGGAGCTTCACTGGACGTCCGTCGCCGACCTCGCCCGGCTCATCGCGAGCAAGGAGGTCTCGCCCGTCGCGGTCGTCCGCGCGCACCTCGACCGCATCGCCGCGCTCGACGGCGGGTTGCGATCGTTCATCACCGTGTGCGCCGACGCTGCCCTCGACGCGGCCCGAGCCGCGGAGGCCGATGTCGCCGCCGGACGTCCGCTCGGTCCGCTGCACGGCGTCCCCATCGCGCTCAAGGACCTTTTCGACACCGCGGGCGTTCGCACGACGGGCGGGTCGAAGATCCTGGCCGACCGCGTGCCGGCGGAGGACGCGACGGTCGTGCGGCGGCTGCGCGCCGCTGGCGCGATCGTGCTCGGTAAGCTCAACATGCACGAGTTCGCCTACGGTCCCGAGGGCCGGAATGTCCACTACGGGGACGCCCGCAACCCCTGGGACGCGGCCGAGGCCCGGATCGCCGGTGGATCGTCGTCGGGCTCGGGCGTGGCCGTGGCGGCCGGCCTGGCCCCCGCCGCGCTGGGCTCGGACACCGGAGGCTCGGTCCGCATCCCCGCCTCGCTCTGCGGGATCACGGGGCTGAAGCCGACCTACGGACGCGTGAGCCGCGCGGGCGTGTTGCCGCTGGCGTGGTCGATGGACCATGTGGGGCCGATGACCCGCTCAGCGCTGGACGCGGCCCTGCTCCTGCGCGCGATGGCGGGCTACGACCCCGGGGATCCGACGACGAGCGTCCTGCCCGTGCCCGACTACACCGCGGCGCTGACCGGGAGCGTGAAGGGCCTCCGCATCGGGCTCCTGCGCTCGTTCTTCCTCGACGCATCGTCTCCCGAAGTGCGCGAGGCGGTCGAGCGCGCGGCGAAGGCGCTGGAGGAGCTGGGCGCCCGCGTCGACGAGGTGAAGCTCGACCAAGTGGCGAACGTGGCCGCCGCCTCGATGGCCATCGTCGCCTCGGAGGCGCTCGCGTACCACGCCGAGTGGGTGCGCACGCGGCCGGGCGATTACCAGCCGGACGTGCTGGAACGGTTGCGCGCGGGCGCGTTCGTCAGCGGCGTGCACTACGTCCGGGGGCAGCAGGTGCGCGTCCTCGTCCGCGCCGAGGTCGACGAGGCGCTCGCGAAGCGCGATGTGCTGCTCGCGCCCGCGACGCCGATCGTGGCGACGCGGATCGGCGAGACCGAGACGGCGCTCGGCGACGGTACGACCGACGTGCGCTCGGCGCTGATCCGCCTGACGCGCCCGTTCAACCTCTCGGGCCACCCGGCCTGCGCGCTGCCGTGCGGCTTCACCGCCGGCGGCCTGCCGATCGGCATGCAGGTCGTCGGGCGCCCGTTCGACGAGGCCACGGTCCTGCGCGTGGCCGACGCCTACCAGCGGGCGACCGACTGGCACACACAGCATCCGCCGCTCGCGTGATGGGTGAAAAAGCCTCTCCTCTTCGGGGAGGAGTTGATAAAAAAACCCCTCCCCCTTCGCGGGGAGGGGGTGGGGTGGGGGGACTGTCGATGGACGATGTGACGCTCGATCGACGACTGGCGGCGCTCGAGTCCCGGCTCGGCCGGCTGGAGGTCCTGCTCGGCTCGATGAACGAGCGGCTCGCCCCCGGAGCGGCGAACCTCGAGGAGGCGAAAGCCGGGATCCAGGCGTGGGTGACCGAGTACGTGTCGCTGCGGCTGCAACAGCTCGTCCCCGAGACCTGCGAGCATGCCCCCGACGCGGCCGCGGCCGCCGAGGGTCCCGTGCTGCCGGGCACGCGCGTGCGCTGCACGGAAGAAGTCCTGCACCGTCTCGGGCGGATCCCGATCCCGTTCGTGCGGCAGATGGTGGCGCAGAAGGTCGCGGAGACCGCGCGGGCCGAGAACGTCGGCCTCGTCGACGTCGGCTTCTTCGAGCGCTCGGCGACGTTCTGACAGTGCAAGCTCACGGGGGAGGATCTCTCGAGCTACACGCACTGGCAGAAGCACGTGATGGCCGGCCCGCGGCTTTAAGGACATGGGGGCCCCGACATGGCCCCCATACCCCCAACGCTCGGAGCACCCCGGCGAAGCCGTGGCGCTCCTCGATACTCTGATTCCTAGGTCGCTGTGCAGGAGCGTGCGCCATCGAAGACGAGCCGGTTCTGGTTCCCATCGAGGAGGCGCTTGACCTGCATCCCTTCGCGCCACGCGATGTCGCCTCGGTGGTCGAGGAGTATCTCGCGGCGGCTCAAGGGCACGGCTTTCGCGAGGTCCGCCTGATCCACGGCCGCGGCATCGGCGTCCAGCGCTCGATCGTCCATGCTGTTCTCTCCCGCCACCCTCTCGTGCAGGGCTTCACGGAAGCGCCGCCGGAGCGCGGCGGCTGGGGCGCGACCATCGTCAGACTTCGAGGGTAGTGGGCTTGCTTAGGCCGTGGGTTTGCCGCGCTGGGCGAGGTGGCGGTAGAGGAACTCCTCGTCGAGAGGCGTGAGGTCGAACCGCCGCGAGGCGTCGTCGACGAGCTTGACGCGGTCGGCGTCGGGACGGTCGAGGAGCTGGTCCTCGATCCACCTCACCGCCTGCCTGATGGGCGCTTCACCTGCCATGGGGTCTCCGCGGTCCGGGGATCGTGACCCGGCCCGGGGCGCACCCCCGGGGCCGGGCCGACCGGATTCAGAACGTTACGTGCTGTGCTCCCGCTCGTGCTTCGTCTTCCACTCTTTGTTGAGGTCTTCGATGCCGGGGATGTACTTGATGGTGCTCCACGTCCCGCGCGCGGCCCCGCGCATCGCGTACATGAGCGTCTCGCTGATCTCGTCTTCGGTGGCGCCGGCTTGCTTCGCAGCCGCGAAGCGTCCGGGCACTCAGGACGTGCAGCCGCCCGCCGCCATCGCCGCGAGGGCAACAAGCTGCATGGTCTTGGGGTCCAGCGCCCCTTCCCGGTAGAAGATCCCCGCGAACTCCTTCATCTCGCCCATCGAATCCCTCCAACGCTCAAGATGTGATGCGGCGTCATTATATCGAAGCCCCTCGCCCTTGCGGGGAGGGGTTGGGGTGGGGGGCGTTGGGATGGGGGTGCATGCGCGGGAAGCTCCTCACCCGTTCTCTGGATTGGTCGGCGGCTCGGTAGTCCAATTGGCTCTTGACGAGGACAGGTTTTGGATCAAAATGGCTGGGCGAGTGAACCTGATGCGTATCACCCTCGATCGCAACAAGCCCGTGACGCTGGCGCGCCAGATCCAGGGACACCTGGAGCGCCTGGTGCGCGAAGGCCTTCTGCCGGCGGGGGCCAAGCTGCCGGCGACGCGAGAGCTGGCCGACGACCTGGGCGTTAACCGCGCCACCGTCGTCATGGCCTACGAGGAGCTGGTCGCCGCGGGCTGGGCGCGGGCACGGGTCGGGCAAGGGACGTTTGTCGCCGAGCGGCCCGCGGTGTACGCCGCGACCGAGCCGGCGCTCCCGCGCCACGCGGCGCCGATCGAATGGTCGGAGCTGTTCTCGCGCGCGGCGCAGATCATCGGCGCCGAGGACGCGCGGCGCCGGGCGCTGGCTCCGCCGAGCGCGGCGGGCGCCGGGGTCATCTCATTCGCGGGTGGCATGCCGGACAGTGCGCTGTTCCCGACCGACGCGTTCCGCCGGGCGTTGAACGAGGTCATCCGCCGTGAAGGGGAGGCGCTTCTCCAGTACTACCCGGTGGCGGGTTATCCGCCCCTGCGGAGATACCTCTCGACGTATCTCCTCCGCTTCGGGCTCGAGGCCTCCCCGGACGAGATCCTCATCGTCAACGGCTCGCAGCAGGGCTTCGATCTGATCGCGCGGACGCTGCTCGACCCGGGAGACGCCGTCGCCATCGAGCAGCCGACGTACCCGCGGGCGATGCAGGTGTTCCGGTCCTTCGGCGCCCAGCTCATTGCGGTGCCCTGGGACGACGCCGGGCCGCGTGCTGACGTCTTCGAGCGCGTCGTTGAGCGCCACGCGCCGAAGCTCTTTTATTGCCAGCCGACGTGTCACAACCCGACGGGTCTCGGGATGAGCCCTGAGACGAGCCGTCGCCTGCTCGCCGTCGCCGCGCGCCACCAGGTGCCGATCGTGGAGGACGGCTTCGACGGCAGCCTGTACTATGGGCCGCGCCCGCCGGGCCCGCTGAAGGCCCACGACGCCGACGGCGTGGTGCTCTACATTGGAACCTTCTCGAAGATCCTCTTCCCGGGACTCCGGCTCGGCTGGCTGGTGGCGCCGCCGCCCGTCATCGAACGGCTGCAGGCGGCCAAGCAGCTCGCCGACCTGCACACGAGCGCGCTCATCCAGGCCGCCGTCCATTGCTTCTGCGAGCGGCGGCTGCTCGACCGGCACGCGGTGCGGGTGGCGCGTGAGTACGGTCGCCGGCGCGAGCTGCTGCTCGCCTCCCTGGGACAGCGGATGCCGTCGGGGACGACATGGACGGAGCCGGGGGGAGGGTTCTCCTTGTTCCTGACGCTGCCTGATGGCGTGACGGCGGTGGGGCTGCTGCCGCAGGCGCTCGAGCGCGGGGTCGCCTTCACACCCGGCGACGCCTTCTTCCTGAACGGCGGCGGGACAGGGGCGCTGCGCCTGTCCTTCTCGTCCGTGCCCGCCGAGCAGATCGACCGAGGCGTGCGGCGCCTGGCCGAGGCGATTCGCGAAGCGCAGCGGCGGCAGCCGGCGCCGCGCGCCCTGGAGCGCACCGCCGAGCCGGTGGTCTAGAACAGCTTCTAAAAGGAGAACCGAGATGAGCGAGCTGAACGAGTTGCGGATCGCGGATCGCAAGCACATCGGCCTCGCCGAGATGCTCAAGGGTGGGGTCATCATGGACGTCACGAATGCCGAGCAGGCCAAGATCGCCGAGGACGCCGGCGCCGTTTCCGTGATGGCGCTCGAGCGGGTGCCCTCGGACATCCGCAAGCAGGGCGGGGTGGCACGGATGTCGCCCGTGCGCAAGATCCAGGAGATCCAGAAGACGGTCAGCATCCCGGTCATGGCGAAGGTGCGGATCGGCCACTTCGTCGAGGCCCAGATTCTCGAGGCTCTGGGCGTCGACTACATCGACGAGTCCGAGGTGCTGACCCCGGCTGACGAGCACTATCACATCGACAAGTTCGCGTTCCGGATCCCCTTTGTCTGCGGCGCGCGCGACCTCGGCGAGGCGCTCCGCCGCATCGGTGAGGGCGCGGCGATGATCCGCACCAAGGGCGAGGCGGGCTCGGGCAACATCGTCGAGGCCGTCCGCCACATGCGGGCGCTGACCTCCGGCGTCCGGCGCCTGACGACCCTCGGCCCCGAGGAGCTGATGACCGAGGCGAAGAACCTGGGCGCCCCCTACGAGCTGGTGCGCTGGGTGGCCAAGGCCGGGCATCTGCCCGTGCCGAACTTCTCCGCCGGCGGCATCGCCACGCCCGCGGACGCCGCGCTCATGATGCAGCTCGGCGCCGAGGCGGTCTTCGTGGGCTCCGGGATTTTCAAGTCCGAGGACCCGGCCAAGCGCGCGAAGGCCATGGTCCAGGCGACGACCCATTTCAAGGATCCCGACGTTCTGGTCAAGGTGAGCGAGGACCTGGGCGAGGCGATGCCCGGTCTCGAAATCTCCAAGCTCCCCGAAAGCGAGCTGCTGCAGACTCGGGGATGGTAGTGCGAGGTGAGCCGCGCTCGGGCGGCGAGCCGAGGACAAACCCCCTCCCCTTTGCGGGGAGGGGTAGGGGTGGGGGTGCGATGACGCGTTGGGGAGTAGTCATCGCATCGCGCGGCCTCGCACCCCACCCCGGCTCGCTGCGCTCGCCGACCCTCCCCGTCAAGGGGAGGGTAATCGCGGCACCAACGACGCAAGCGGTGACATGACCGCCGGAGTGCGGATTGGCGTGCTCGCCCTCCAGGGCGACTTCTCTCTTCACGTCCAGGCGCTCGCGCGATGCGGCGCCGAGACCGTCGAGGTCCGCAAGCCGGAGCAGCTCGCGGACGTCGACGGTCTCGTCATTCCGGGCGGCGAGAGCACGACCCTGCTCAAGTTGATGGAGGCCTGGGGGTTCGTCCCCGCGCTCCAGCAGTACCACGCCGAGGGCAAGCCGATTTTCGGCACGTGCGCTGGGCTCATCCTGCTCGCACGAGATGTGGAGAACCCGCGCCAGTTCTCGCTCGGCCTCATCGACGTTGGCGTCGAGCGCAACGCCTATGGCCGCCAGCGCGAGTCCTTCGAGACTCGCGGTGTCGCCACGCTCGACGGCCGTCGTGTCCCGATCGAGATGGTCTTCATCCGCGCGCCGCGCATCCGGCGTCTCGGTCCCGACGTACGGACGCTGGCTGAACACCAGGGCGAGACGGTGATGGCGCAGGAGGGCCTCGTGCTCGTCGCCACGTTCCACCCCGAATTGACCGACGATCCGACCGTCCATCGCCATTTCTGTCGCCTCGTCGCCGAAGCGGCCGAGCGACGGCATGCGCGCGAGCCGGTGGTCGCCGGGGTGAGGACCTCATGATCTTCCACGGCTACTACGCCGACCTCCCCACGGACGAGGTCGAGGCATTCGTCCAGTCCCAGCCGCTCGGTCGGCTCGTCACGGTGGGAGAGGACGGTACCCCGCACATTGGGCTCTATCCATTCCTCTACGATGGCCGGACGGTCCACCTGCACCTTGTCAGGCGCGACGAACAGGTCGCCGACCTCCAGGCACGGCGCCGCTGCCTGTTCGAGGTCGACGAGGTGCTGGCCGTCATCCCGTCCTACTGGGTGCACTCCGAGTATGCCGGGTCCGCCACCGCGTACCATCGCACGGTGATCTTCGAGTGCAACGGCGCCGTGAGCGAGGATCCAGCGAGTGTCGCAGCGCAGCAGGTCGGGCTCCTGGCGAAGTACCAGCCGGAGGGCGGCTTCCGGCCGCTGTCGGTCACCGACCCGCTGTATAGCCACGCCCTCGGTCAGCTCGCCGCGGTCACCCTCGACATCACGGCGCGACGGACCAAGTTCAAGCTCGGCCAGAACCGGCCGCCCGCTGCGCGCCGACGTGTCATCGAGAAGCTCCGCGAGCGAGGGCACGTCAACGACGAACGCGCTGCCGACGCACTCGAGGGAACCCTGAAACCAACGAGGACATCGCCATGAAAACCAACGCGAATGGGATCAACGTCAACTACGTGCTCGAAGGCCCGGCCAACGCGCCGGTCGTCACGCTGAGCCACTCGCTCGCGACGGACTCCTCGATGTGGGAACCCCAGCTCGCTGCGCTGCGCGAGCGCTATCGGGTGCTCTGGTACGACACGCGTGGGCACGGCGGGACGGACGCGCCGGGCGGAGCGTACTCGCTCGATCTGCTCGCAGAGGACGCGGCCCGGCTCCTCGCCGCCCTCGGCATCCAGCGGACCCACTGGGTTGGTCTCTCGATGGGCGGGATGATCGGCCAGGCCCTCGCGTTGAAAAGTCCGGAACTGCTCACGAGCCTCGCCCTCTGCGATACGTCCAGTCGGATACCCGCCGAGGCGAAATCGGCCTGGGCGGATCGGATCAAGACCGCAGAGACCCGGGGGATGGAGCCGCTCGTCGAGCCGACGCTCGGCCGCTGGTTCACGGCGCCGTTCCGGGAGCGCAGCAAGGACGTGGTCGGCCGCGTGGCGGCGATGATCCGCTCGACACCTCCCCTCGGTTACGCCGGCTGCTGTCACGCGATCTCAGCACTCGACTTCACGGACCGCCTCCCGGCTATCTCGCTGCCGACGCTGATCATCGTCGGCGAGGAGGACCAGGGAACGCCGGTGGCCGCCTCGAGGACGATCCACGAGCGGATCAAGGGCAGCGAGCTGGTGATCATCCCGTCCGCGGCCCACTTGTCCAACATGGAGCAGCCCGGTATCTTCACGACGGCTCTGACCAAGTTTTTGGAGAAATATTCCAAATAGTTAGAA
>JBGPYK010000104.1:0-7195 GCA_041493245.1 Methylomirabilia bacterium
GCCCAGGTCGAGCGCGCCCGCGCCGACATCGAGAACGCGCGGGCCGCGCTGGCCGAGGCCCACGCCAACACCGCGAAGGCCCAGGTGGGCGTCGCCGACACCAAGCGCGACTTCGACCGCAAGACGGAGCTTCACCGCCGTGACCTCATCGCGACGAGCGACCGCGACACCGCCCAGGCCGCGCACGACTCCGCGGTGGCCCTCGTCGACGCGGCGCGCGCCAAGGAGCGGGCGCTCACCGCCGCCATCGGCTCGGCCGAGGCCCAGCTCCGCGTGGCGCAGGCGATGCTGGAGTCCGCGCGCGCGCAAGTGAAGCAGAAACAGGCCGCGCTGGTGCAAGCCCAGATCGATCTTGATCACACCACCATCCGGGCCCCGGTCGACGGCGTCGTCGTTTCCCGCGCCGTCGACGTCGGGCAGACGGTCGCGGCGAGCCTGCAGGCCCCGATCTTGTTCACCATCGCTCAGGACCTCACCAAGATGCAGGTCGAGACGAGCGTCGACGAGGCGGACATCGGGAAGATCCGCCTCGACGCCCCGGTCACCTTCACCGTCGACGCGTTCTCCGGGCAGACCTTCACCGGTGAGGTCACGCAGATCCGCAAGGCCGCGCTGGTCGTCCAGAACGTAGTCACCTACACCGTCGTGGTCGGCGTGGCGAACCCCGACGGCAAGCTGCTACCGGGAATGACGGCCAACGTGAAGCTCGTGGTATCCGAGAAACCCAACGTGCTCAAGATCTCGAACGCGGCACTCCGCTTTCGGCCTCCCGGCGTCGACGCTGGCCCCGCCCCCGGTGGCGGTGGTGCCGCGTCGAGCCGCGGCGGTTCTGGTGGCCCTACTGGCGGCGGCCCAGCCGGCGGCCTTACGGGCGGCGGCGCAGGTGGCGGCGGCGGCCGCGGAAGCGGACCACCGTCGGCCGAGGCCATCCGAGACCGGCTCGTCAAGGAACTCGGCCTGACGCCGGCCCAGCAGGCGAAGCTCGAGCCGATCCTCCAGGACAGTCGCCGGCAGATGATGGGCCTGCGTGACCTTCCCGAGCAGGATCGCCGCGCGCGCGGCCAGCAGATCCGCGTGGCCACGCGGGCGAAGATCCGCGCGCTCCTCACGCCTGAGCAGCAGGCGAAGTACGACGAGATGGCGCCCGGCGGCCCCGCGGGCGGAGGAGGTGACGCGGTCGGCGCTCCGGGACGCGTTTACGTGCTGGACAGCGAGGGCAAGCCCAAGGCCGTCCAGGTCACGCTCGGAATCACCGACGGCTACTCGACCGAGCTAGTGCGGGCCGATCTCAAGGAGGGCGAGGAGATCATCGCGGGGATCCTCGGCGCCAGTGGCGCCGGCGCGCGCCCAGGCGCCCCGACGCCCAGCAGCGGCCCGCGGCTTCGGCTCTGAGCCGATGGTCATCCTCACCGAGGGCCTGACCAAAGACTATCACCTGGGGCCCCACGTGGTGCACGCGCTGCGTGGCGTCTCCGTATCCGTGGCGCGCGGCGAGTTCCTCGCGGTGATGGGGCCGTCAGGCTCAGGGAAGTCGACGTTTATGAATCTCCTTGGCTGCCTCGACACGCCGACGGAGGGCCGCTACCTGATCGACGGCGAAGACGTGGCCGGACTCGGCCGCGACGCGCTGGCCAAGATCCGCAGCGGGAAGATCGGCTTCGTCTTCCAGACCTTCAACCTGCTGCCTCGGGTGAGCGCGTTGGAGAACGTAGAGCTGCCGCTCGTCTACGCGGGGGTGCCGGCGCGAGAGCGACGGGCGCGTGCGCGCAAGCGGCTGGCCGACGTCGGCCTCGCTGACCGTGAGCACCACCAGCCGAGCCAGCTCTCCGGAGGCCAGCAGCAGCGCGTTGCCATCGCGCGCGCCCTCGTCAATGATCCCGCCGTCATCTTGGCCGACGAGCCCACGGGCGCGCTCGACACCCGCACCAGTCTCGAGATCCTCGCGCTGGTGCAGGGCCTCAACCGGGAGGGCATGACGATCGTCGTGGTCACCCACGAGGCCGACGTGGCCGCCCACGCCGGCCGCATCCTGACGTTCCGGGACGGCCGCGTCACCCGCGACGACAAGGTGGCAGCGCCCCGCGACGCCACCGAAGGGCTGGCCGAGCTGCCGCGCGACGTCGAGCACGAGGCGGAAGAGGTGGTGGCGTGAACCCCTGGCAGAGCACCCGGGTCGCCCTGCGTGCGCTTCGCGTCAACAAGCTGCGGAGCGCGCTCACGATGCTCGGCATCATCATCGGTGTGGGCGCCGTCATCACGATGGTCGGCGTGGGGGGGGGCGCCCAGGCCCGCGTGGCCGAGCAGATCCAGAGCCTTGGTTCGAACCTGATCATCGTGCTCTCCGGCAGTACCACCTCCGGCGGCATCCGGCTCGGGCAGGGCAGCCAACTCACCATCACCGAGGAGGACTCGAACGCCATCGCGCGCGAGGTCAGTAGCATTCAGGCCTCCGCGCCCTCGATGCGCGGCAGCGCGCAGGTCGTCTACGGCAATCTCAACTGGGCGACGGGCATCCAGGGGGTCACGGCGGATTACTCCGAGGTCCGCGAGTGGCCGGTGGCCTCCGGCCGCTTCGTGACCAGCGAAGACGTCGATGGCGCCACCAAGGTCGCCCTCCTCGGGCAGACCACGGCGCAGAACCTCTTCGGCGACTCCGATCCCCTCGGTCAGGTCATCCGGATCAAGAAGGTGCCGTTCACGGTCATCGGAATGCTCGACCGCAAGGGGCAGAACTCGTGGGGCCAGGATCAGGACGACGTGGTGCTGATCCCGCTCTCCACCGCGAAGAAAAAGGTCCTCGGGGTGAGCCAGGCCAACGCGCGGGCGGTCGGGGCGATCTCTGTCAAGGTACGCCCGGGCGAGGACATGGCGGAGGCGGAGACACAGATGCGGGCGCTGCTGCGCCAGCGACACCGCCTCCAGCCCTATCAGGACGACGACTTCACCCTCCGCAACCTGTCGGAAATTCTCCAGACGCAGGAAGAGTCGTCGAAAGTGATGACCTACCTGCTCGCCGCCATCGCCTCCGTCTCGCTCCTCGTCGGCGGCATCGGCATCATGAACATCATGCTCGTGTCGGTCACCGAGCGGACGCGCGAGATCGGCCTGCGCATGGCCGTGGGCGCGCGCGGGCGCGACATCCTCATGCAGTTCCTGGTGGAGGCGGTCACGCTCTCCCTCATCGGCGGGGTCATCGGCATCGTGCTCGGCCTCGGCGGATCTCGAGCCATCAGCCAGTTCGCCGAGTGGCGGACGCAAGTGCCCCCCCAGGCGGTCGCCATGGCCTTCGGCTTCGCGGCCGCCGTGGGCGTCTTCTTCGGCTTCTACCCTGCGCGCAAGGCCGCGCTGCTCGACCCCATCGAAGCGCTCCGGTACGAGTGACGGAAGGGGCCTCGACGCGAGGGCGAAAGAGCAAGCGCACGAAGAGCAAGCGCACAAAGTCGCGGCCCCGGGTTCGCCCGCGCCCGTCGGCGCCGCCGCCGCCCGCCGCCGAACGCGCGCTGCTCGCCCTTGGCCGTGACCTGACCGCGCTCGGGCGCGACGAGACCTCGCCCCGGGCGGCTGTCACGGCCGCGCTCGATGCGCTGGCCGCCGCGTTCCAGGGGGGTGCCCCTTTGCCGTTGGCGCTGGCGGCGGCGCGGATCGGCGCGCGGCGCGACAAGAGGCGCGCGCTGGCCCTGGCGTGGGCGCGCGAGCAGTTACGCCTGGGGCTCGGCGAAATCCTCGCGCGCGCCGCCGCCGCGGGCGCCCTGCGCGTGGCCCTCGCCGCCGAGCCGCTCGCGTGGTTCGTGCTCGCCGCGTGCGAGTCGCTGGCCGACGAGCCGCCGCAGGCCGCACCCGACCGGATCAGGTTCCTGGCCGAGTGGTTGACGGGCGCACGCGCTGACAGCTGATCCTCGATGCGTTGACAGGACGTGGCCTGGAGGCTAACGTCGCAGCGTGCACCGCCGCCTGACCGCGTTGATCGTCGTTGTCGCGCTGCCCCTTCCCGCCTTCGCCCAGTCGGCCGTCGAGGCCGCGCGGGCCGCCATCACCCGCTACCACGAGGACCCGGCGCTGATCGACCGCGCGCGCGAGCGGCTCGAGGCCGAGCTGACCCGCGATCGCCGAGTGGAGACGATGGTCCTCCTCGCCCGACTGTGCTTCCTTGCCGGCGACGTGCGCGCGCGGACGAGCGACGACAAGCTCGCGGCCTACGATCGCGGCCGCGAGATCGGCAAGCGCGCGGTCGAGCTGGCGCCGAAGGACGTCGGCGCTCACCTCTGGTACGCGATCAACACCGGGCGCTGGGGCCAGACGAAGGGAGTCCTGCGCTCGCTCTTCCTGCTGCCGACCCTGCGGGAAGAGCTGGACGTCATCTTCGCCCTGGACCCGCGGTCGGCCTCGGCCCACCTGCTGGCCGGCAACGTCTTCTTCGAGGTTCCCGCCCTCTTCGGCGGCGATCGGGCCAAGGCCGAGGCCTCCTATCGGAAGGCGATCGAGATCGACCCTCGGTTCACCGCGATCCGCGTCGAGCTGGCGCGCCTGCTGATCGCCACCGACCGTGTCGGCGAGGCGCGACGGGAGCTGCAGCGCGTGATCGGCGAGCGCGCGCCGACGAGCATCGCCGACTGGACCGTCAAGGATCTGCCACGGGCACGCGCGCTCCTCGCCTCGCTGGGCGACCGCACGTAGCCATCGCCGAGGTGATCCGCCGGCTGCGGCGGACGCGCCGGCGCTGGAATGCCACCGCGCTCGCCGTGGTGGCCGCCGAGGGCGGCGACCCCTTCCGCGTCCTCATCGCCTGCATCCTCTCGCTGCGCACCCAGGACACCACGACCGGGCCGGCGGCCGCGCGTCTCTTCGCGCTCGCCGACACGCCGGTGGCTATGCTCGGGCTCACGCCACGGCAGATCGAGCGCGCAATCTATCCGGTAGGCTTCTACCACACGAAGGCGCGGGCCATCCTCGGCATCTGCCGTGATCTCCTCGACCGGTTCAGCGGCCGGGTCCCCGACGAGATCGACGCGCTCCTGACGCTCGGAGGCGTGGGTCGCAAGACCGCCAACCTGGTGGTCACCGTCGGCTACGGCAAGCCCGGGATCTGCGTCGACACCCACGTCCACCGAATCTCGAACCGTCTGGGCTATGTCCGGACGCGGACGCCGGAAGAAACCGAGATGGCGCTGAGGGCCACCCTGCCCCGGCGTTACTGGATCGGCTACAATGATCTCCTCGTCAGCTTCGGCCAGAACGTCTGCGCCCCCATCTCCCCCCGCTGCTCGACCTGTCCGGTCCGTCCTCTCTGCCTCCGCGTGGCCGTCACGTCATCCCGATGAGGGATCCGACGCAAAAGATTTTCGCCCCACGCGATGTACGAGGGTCTAACGCCGGCGCAAGCGGCGGAGAGTCGCGAGGTTTTGGAGGTCGGCGGTCGGCTCCGGGTCCTTGGCGGTCTCCAACACCTTGGGCACGCGCGCGAACCGCGGGTCGTTGAGGAGCCGCCGGAACGGCGCGAGCCCAAGAAACCCGGCGCCGATGTGCTCGTGGCGATCGAGCCCCGAGCCGAGATCGGCGCGGGCGTCATTGAGATGGAAGGCCAGGACCCGGCGCAGGCCGACATGCGCGGCGCACTCCTCGAACGCGCGGTCCCATCCCTTCGCGGTGCGGATGTCGTAGCCCGCGGCGAAGAGATGGCAGGTGTCGATGCAGACGCCGAGCCGCTCCGGCCGCGTCGCCCGCCGCAGCAGCTCGCCCAGCTCGGGCAGGCGGCTGCCGATGACGTTGCCGGCGCCCGCGGTGTTCTCCAGCGCGATCCGCACGTGATACCCACGGGTGCGGCGCGTCGCCTCGTCGAGGGCGGCGACCACGCGCGCGACGCCCGCGGCCGCGCCCGTGCCCAGGTGCGAACCGGGATGGATCACGACCGACGACAGCCCGAGGGCTTCCGCGCGCTCCAGCTCGTCGGTGAACGCGTCGACGGCCTGCGCCCACTGTGCGTCGCCTGGCGCGGCGAGGTTGATCAGGTAGCTCGCGTGGGCGAAGACGCTGCGGATCCCTGTGCGCCTTCGCGCCGCGCGGAAGGCGCGCGCCTCTTCGTCCGCCAACGGTCTCGCCGCCCACTGTCGCTGATTCTTCAGGAAGATTTGGACCGCCCCACATCCGATGGCCTGGGCGCGCTCGAGCGCGAGGTGCAGGCCACCGGCGATCGACATGTGCGCGCCAAGTTCATCGCGGCCGGCGCCTCGGCGGGTCATGGGGGCGAGTCCAAGACGGGCGCGAGAAGTTCGGAAATGCGACGGCGGCGGTAGGCCCACACCGCGGAGAGCTGGCGCCCGACGACGAGCGCGTGCGCGAAGCGACCGAGCGGGCCCAACGGAAGACGGTACGTCACGCGGTCCTCCACCCACGTGCCGTCGCGCTCGGCCAGGAAGAGGTGGCGGTGCTCCCACCGCGCGTATGGGCCCCGGACCTGCACGTCGACGAAGCGCACGGGCGGGTCGTATTCCCGGATGAAGCTGCGCCAGCGGAGGGGGACGCCGAGCCACGCGATGCGCGCGTCGAACACGGCGCCCGCGGCCATCGTGCGCGGTCCCCCCAGCAGGCGGAACCCGAGCCACGGCGGCGTGACCAGCGCGAGGTTGGCGGGATCGGCGAAGAACGCGAACACCTCGGCCCGCGGCTTCGGGAGCCACCGGCGCGACTCCGCGATGTAATCGGCCATGACGCGCCGGCTATCATAGGCAGACGCCTCCAGCCAGTCAAACGCGCCGGCTTTTTCAGAAGGCACGAGGGGGGGGCGAGACGCCCCCCCTTCATCGGTCTACCCGAGCTTCTTCACCTCGGCGAGGATCTTGTCGGGGTCCGGCAGCTCGCCCTTACCGTACCGCTCGACGAAGCGCACCGTGCCGGTCTTGTCGATGACGAAGGTCGCCCGGCTGTTGGCGTTCCAGTCCGCCCAGTAGACGCCGTAGTCCTTAACGACCGACCGGTGAACGTCGGAGAGCAGGGGGTAGTTCGTGATGCCCACCGCTTTGGCCCAGTTCTCGTGGCTGAACGGGCTGTCCGTGCTGATACCCAGCACCTGGGTATTCGCCGCCTCGAAGTCGCCTGTGCGCTTGTCGAAGGCGGGCATGCACTTGCTTCAGCCCGGCGTCCAGTCGAGCGGGTAGAACAGCAGCACGACGTTCTTCCCGCGGTGGTCCTTGAGGCTGAC
>JBGPYK010000023.1:0-15006 GCA_041493245.1 Methylomirabilia bacterium
CCCCCGCCGAGCCGCGGCCCTGAGCAGGACGGCTCATCAGGGGCCCCCATAGAGGGCCTCATAGTCTTCTACACGGTTGTCCCATCCGTTCTGTTGCCGCAGCGTGTTTCGAACCAAGGCCTGGAGCTCGTCAGGGTTCCGGAACGCTCTGATCGCCCGGTCCACGGCGGCGATCATGGCATCGGCGTTGTACTGGTCGAACAGGAATCCGTTCGGCGAAGGCGCGCTCGGCGTGACCTCGGCGAACACCGTATCCGCCAGTCCGCCCGTTCGCCGAGCGATCGGGATCGTGCCGTACCGCTGACACTCCATCTGCGTCAGCCCGCAGGGCTCATACCGCGATGGCATCAGGAGGAAATCGGAGATGACGTAGTGGGCCGCGGTCTCGTCCACGGCCGCGACGCCGTCGGGGTTGATCAGAAGACGATCCGGCCGGCTCGCCGCCATGGCGCTCAGCGTCTCCCAGCAGCGACGCAATTCCGACGTCGACCCCGGGGTCCCCCAGGTGCCGATCACGACCCTGGCCCGGTTCAGGAGCTGGTCGATGCGCTCGGCGATGAGCTCGACGCCCTTTTGGTGGTCCCAGCGACCGCGAAACGAGATCACCGGATCCCCGGTGTCTTCCCAGTGCCAGCGCGCATACAGCTCTTGCCGGCGGGACCGCTTCGCGCGGGCGATGCCCGCGGGGGCATCGCGTCCGTCGTACGTGACGTTCTCCAATCGCCAGCGATCCTCGTCGAGACCGTTCACGATGCCCGTCAGCTTCCCGACGTCACGGAGCGACCGGAGCACGCCCTCCAGGCCAAACCCGAAGTCCGAGCTCTCGCAGATCTCGCGGGCGTAGGTGCGGCTGACCGTGTTGGCGCGATCGGCGGACAGCAACCCGGCCTTCAGGCAGTTGGCGAGGCCGTAGCACTCGAACATCTCGACGCTGAACAGATCGCGCGCGAGACCGGCGTAGGGGAGGATGTCCGGAGGCCCGACACCCTGGTTCAACAGATTGTGGATGGTGAGGACCGTGGAGGTGGAGGACGCGAACGCGTACCGGCCCTCGTGGCGCAGTTGCTTCAGGTACACCGGAATCAGAGCGGTGTGAGCGTCCTGACAGTGGACGACGTCAGGTCGCCAGGCCGAGAGGCCGAGGAACTCCACGACCGCGCGCGAAAAGGCGATCCAGGGTTCGTGATTCGGCCACTGATAGATCTGGCTGTGAGCGCGCGCGGTGGCGAAGTGCCGATGCTCGCCCACGAGAATCACGGGAAGGACGCCGCCGTCGCGGCCCAGGGGCAACGGCAACTCGCTGATCGTCGTGATCTCCGAAGCGCCGACGCCGAGCGGGACGACCAGCCGATCCGTGATGACGCGAAGGCCGGTGCGCGTGCGGAGATACGCGTAGGCGGGAATCGCCACGCGAACGTCGTGGCCGCGCTTCAGCAGCGACGTGGCGAGGCCGAAGACGTACTCGGCGATGCCGCCTCCCGGAGCCACCTCGGCGAGCTCCGGCGTGGCGATGAGGATCTTCATGGTCAGGACGAGGACGCGGAGGCGTCACGGAGAAAGCGGGCGGCGTCTTCCGGGGGCGTCGGGTTGATGTAAAAACCCGTGCCCCACTCGAAGCCGGCGACCTTCGTCAGCTTCGGCATGATCTCCAGATGCCAGTGATAGGAGCCGTCGTCGGGCTCCCCCGCGGGGGAGGAGTGGATGACGTAGTTGTAGGGCGGCGAGTCCAGCACCGTGTTCATGCGGCGAAGGAAGTCGCCGACCGCGCCGGCGAGGTTCCGGTACTCACGCTCCGTGGACCGCTCGAAGGCCTCGCCGTGTCGCTTCGGCAGGATCCAGGTTTCGAAGGGAAAGCGCGGGGCGAAAGGACAGAGGGTGACGAAGTCCTCGGTCTCCGCGACCACCCGGGTCTTGCTCGCCAGCTCCTGGCGGACGAGGTCGCAAAAGACGCAGCGTTGCCGGTGACGGTAGTACTCGCGGGCGCCGTCGAGCTCCTCGGCCACGTACAGGGGAATGATCGGCAGGGCGATGAGCTGCGAGTGTGTGTGCTCGAGGCTGGCCCCGGCATCGGCCCCGTGGTTCTTGAAGATCAGGATGTAGCGGAAGCGCGGATCCTTCTGGAGGTCGACGAGGCGCTCGCGGTACGCCCACAGGACCTCCTCGATCTGCTTCGGGGTCAACTGCGCGAGATCGGTGTTGTGGTCCGGCGTTTCGACGACGACCTCGTGGGCGCCGATGCCGTTCATCCGATCGAAGATGCCCTCACCCTCGGGCGCCAGCTCCCCCTCGATGCGCAGGGCTGGGAACTTGTTCGGGACCACCCGCACGGTCCAGTTGCCCGTGTTCGGTGGCCCGCCGTCGCGGCGGAACGCCAGCACCTCGGGCGGCGTCTCGCTCTCCCGACCGTCACAGAAGGCGCAGGCGGTCCCTCGGCGCGCTTCGCGCGGGCGGGCGAAGTCGGAGGGGCGGCGCGCCCGCTCCGTCGAGATGATGACCCAGCGCCCCACGATGGGGTCCTTACGCAGCTCCGGCATGGTCGCCTCTTCCTCCTGTGGTGTTTTCCGCCCACGCAGTGTAGCAGGGGGCGCTCACCGGGAGCCCTTCGCGCGCCGCGCTCATGCCCGCCGGTCGGCCGCCAGCTCGAAGCCCAGCGCCGTGGCGATCGGCGTCAGCGCGGGCTGCACCTCGGGCCGCGCGCGCCAGAGGGCGAAGAACCGGGTTTGGGCGGCCCAGAGCCCGAAGCGGATGCCGACGCGTTGCGCGCCCTCGACGAGGGCCAGCGCGGCGGCCACACGCTCCGGCGAGGGATCGCGCTCCAGGCCGCCGAGCACCCCCTGGACGGCTTGGCGCGCGAGGGGCCGGGCGAAGGCGAGGTCGAGCGTGAGGCCAAGGGCGGTCGCCTCGCCGATCAGCTCGAAGACGCGCGCGGGAAGGGCTCCGAGCCGGACGGCGGCCGGTAGCTCGGCGGCGATCCGCTCCTCGAGGACGTGCTGGGCGGTCAGCCGGAAGACTTCGGGAATGGGGGCTTCGACTTCGCGGAGGTACTGCATGAGCGCACGGTTCTCCTCCCAGATCCGGTGGTACGTCTCCTCGTGTCGCTGCAGCACCGCGCTGATCACGCGGCCGAGCACGCGCCGCCGCTCCTCGAGAAACAGGTGGCGCAGGGAGAAGGTCTGGCGGGGGAAGTGCTCGTCGAGACCCCGCACCATGTCCGCCATGCTGTAGCGCTCGTAGCGGCGCAGGAGATCCGCCTTCATCCGCTGGTAGGCGACTTCGTCGTAGGGGCCGACGCCACAGGAGAAGTCGGGTCCCCCGAAGTGCAGGACGGCGTAGACGGCCTCGCCCGTCTCGCCCGTCACCTCAAAGGTGGCGCGAACGCGACCGATCCGGACCTGGGTGTCGTGGTAGGCCTCGCCCGTCTCGTCCAACCGCTCCACGCGGTAGGCATAAACGTGTGTCTCATCCCCACGCTCGTCGACGAGGCCCGTGATGGCGTAGTGGGCAACGACGCGCGACAGGTCGACGACGGCGGGGCGCACCAGCTTACGGTAGACGTCGCCACCGTCCGTGAACTCGGGGCCGTTGGCGGGCGCGGCTTCGAGGCGCCGGACGAACTCGCTCTCCAGCGCGCCGCCGCCGAGCTGGCGGACGTAGCGGAGCGCGAGGGCCGCGTACTTGAGGTTCTGCACGGGCTCGAGCCCGGCGACGTCGTCGAAGAACCAGCCGCACGAGGTGTACATCAGCATCCGGTACCGCTGCACCTCGAGCAGCCGCACGACGTCGAGCCGCGCCGCGCCGTCGAGCGGCATTCGCGCGTGGCGGTGGAGCCACGCCTCACAGCGCTCCGGCGTGCGCTCGAGGAGCACGTCGACGTAGCCATCACGCGCTTCCCACGGCGCCTTCAGCCAGGTCCCGGCGCGGGATTCGAAGAGGAGATCGATCTCGTCGCGCAGCCAGTCGAGCGCGCGCCGGAGCGGCGCCCGCCAGCGGTGATGACGGCGGCCGTCGATTCCGCAGCCGCAGTCGGCGCGCCACCGCTCGAGGCCGTGCACGCAGCTCCAGGACGTGTGCTCCCGGATCTGGACCTCGTGCGTCGGCGGGTGCTCGGCCAGGAACGCGCCGTAGTTCGTGAGCCGGACCTCGCCCTCGCCCTCGATCTGCTCGACCGCCGCGGCCAACGCCATCTCGCCGAACCGGTGATGGTGACCGTACGATTCGCCGTCGGTCGCGCAGTGGACGAGCTGGGGCCCGTCGCGCGTCGGGGAGAAGCCGGCCATCAACCGCTCGACGAGCCGCTCGCCGCGCTCGAGCGTGTCCTCGAACGCAATGGCGCGGGAGATGGGAGCGTCGTAGAAGAAGAGCGCGAGGCGTTGGCCGCGCGGCCCGCGCCACAGGTAGGCGCGGCGTGGGTCGATGCCGTCCCCCACGTCCTCCCAGGCCTCGGTCCCCAGGGGCCGGGCGCGCGCCGCCTGGTGGGGCGCCAGGACCGTGAAGCTGAGCCCCTCTTCGGCGATGACTTCCAGCGACTCCTCGTCGACGGCCGTCTCCGGCAGCCAGAGCCCCTCGGGATCGCGCCCGAAGCGCCGACGGAAGTCCTCGATCCCCCACCGTACCTGGGTGACCTTGTCACGCCGGGTGGCGAGGGGCAGGATCATGTGGTTGTAGACCTGGGCGATCGCGTTGCCGTGACCTCCGCGCGCCGCCACGCTCGCGCGGTCGGCCTCGACGATCCGCGCGTGCACGTCCACGGCGTGGCGGGCCAGCCACGCCATGAGCGTGGGGCCGACGTTGAACGAGATCTTCTCGAAGTTGTTGACGATGTCGAGGACGCGGTTATTGGCGTCGACCCGGCGGGCGGCGGTGTTGGGGGCGTAGCATTCGGCGGTGATGCGCTCGTTCCAGTCGTGGTACGGGGCGGCGCCGTCCTGGATCTCGACGGACTCCAGCCAGGGGTTCTCGCGGGGCGGCTGGTAGAAATGGCCGTGGATGACGATGGCGCGGCGGGACGGCATCAGGCGTCGTCGAGGTTGCGCAGGAAGTCGCGCCGTCCTCCACGGGGCACGACCACGAGGCCGGAGGCATCGACGTGGTAGCGGCGCTGGTCGGCCGCCGCGTCGAGCCCGATCTCGGTGTCGGCGGGGATGATGTTGAACCGGTCGACGATGGCGCGCCGGAGCCGGGCGCCCTTGCCGACGGTCGTGTGATCCATGATGATCGAGTCCTCGATCACCGCGCCCTCGTTGACCCACACGCTGGGCCCCAGGATGGAGTTGCGGATGGTGGCGCGCTTGATCAGTGACGCCTCGCCCACTTGGGCGTTGTCGACGTCGCTGCCGATGAAGCGGGCCCCGGGGCCGGGGTGCTGGCCCGTGCGGATCGGCCAGTACCGGTTGTCGAGGTCGAAGCGAGGCGATTCGCCGAGCAGGTCCATGTGGGCGTCCCAGTACGCCTCGGTGGTGCCGACGTCCCGCCAATAGGCCGCCTCCTCGTACGGCTTGACGCCGGGGACCTCGTTGAGCTGGAAGTCGTAGCCGTAGACGCGGCCGGTCGGCACCAGCTCGGGAATGATCGAGCGGCCGAAGTCGTGATCGGTGCTGCGCCGGGCATCCGCGAGCAGCGCGTCGACGAGCGGCTGGCGCGAGAAGAGGTAGTTGCCCATGGACACGAGCGCGCAGCGGGGATCGCCGGGCATCGGGTTCGGGTGTGCCGGCTTCTCCGCGAACTCCACGACGCGCGCGGACCGGTCGACGGAGAGCACCCCGAACTGCGAGGCGTCCTCCACCGGCACCGGGCGCGCGGCCACGGTGACGTCGGCGCCTGACTCCCGGTGAAAGGCGACCATCTGCGTGACGTCCATACGGTAGATGTGGTCGGCGCCGAAGATGGCGATGAAGTCGGGGCCGAAATCGTCGATGAGGTTCAGGTTCTGGAGGACGGCGTCGGCGGTGCCCTTGTACCACGCGGGCCCCACGCGCATCTGGGGCGGCACGACGGTGACGAAGTAATCGGTGATCATTCCCGTCGTGCGCCAGGTCGAGCGGAGGTGCTCGATCAGCGACTGGGACTTGTACTGGACGAGCACGTAGATCGAGTAGACCTCGGAGTTGATGAAATTGGAGAGGACGAAGTCGACGATGCGGTGGCGGCCGGCGAAGGGCACCGCGGCCTTCGACCGGTCGCGGGTGAGGGGGTGGAGCCGCTCGCCCTTGCCCCCGGCCATGATCATCGCGAGGACGCGCGCGCGCCGGGGCACGGGATTAGGGCGCGAGGCCCCAGGCGGGGTCGAGGTCGGGAAAACAGAAGTCCTCGCGCTCCAGGCGTCGCAGCGTCTCCGCCGCCTCGTCGCCGAGCGCCTCGCCGTTGCCGAGCGTCCGCGCCATCTCCGACAAGCGCTTGAACTCCGCGTAGTGCTCCGCCACCCGGCGCTCGGCGTAGTCACGCGCCGCCAAGGTGGTGATCAGAAACTGCCAGTCGGAGGCCTCGAGCAGGAGCAGCTCGCGCGTCGCCTGGGCCAGGACCCGCCGCAGGTCGCCCCTGGCGCCGGCGCTTTGCCGCACCTGCTCGACCCACTCCGCCTCGGCGGCGTAGACGCGGTCCCAGGTCCACTCGGTGTCGGGGTTGAGCCAGACGCGGTGGTCGCCGCCCTCGCCCCACGACCCCTCCGGCAACGACACGGTCTCGTTCGGCGGCGCGAGCTCGAGGGCCTCGCCCAGCGTCGCCGGCGTGATCCCGGCCGCGCCCAGCCCCCGCGTGACGTGCTCGAGCCACATCGGTCCCTCGAACCACCAGTGCCCGAACAGCTCCGAGTCGTACGGCGAGCAGACGAGGGCGGGCCCGTTGGCGGACGCCGCGGCCAGCGTCTCCCGCAACAGCTCGACGAAGTGCCGGGCCTGCGCGCGTGTCTTGGCGGCCGCGGCCGCGGGATCGTACGGCTGCTTGGTCCCGAGGTCGCCCGCCGCGTCGGTGATCCGCCAGAAGCGCAGCCCGCCGGGGAAGTGCTTCTTGTGGAACTCGAGATAGGCGACGTCGCCCGGGTAGCCGTGCTGGCGGCTCCACACCTGCAGCGTGCTCTTCGGGTCGCGGAAGAACGCCGTCGCGTGGCCGCTCCCGCCGCGGGAAGCGACGCGATACGGGACGTAGGGCGAGCGCGGACTGGTCGCGGGCATGTCGGCGCCCGCCTCGGCGATCTCGCCACGGGCGGGGAGATAGTCGCGGTAGAGGAACACCGGGTGCGCGGCGGAGATCAGGTGCGCGTCGGCGATGAAGTACTCGAGGCCGTGCGCGGCCAGCATCTCCTCGAGGCCGGGACGCATGCGGCGATCCGTCCCGCGGTTGCGCCCCGTGGGCGGCGTCCACTCGTAGCGCGGCCGGTAGCCACACTCGGGCAGCCAGATCCCCCGCGGGGCGCGGCCGAAGTGCCGGCGGTGCGTCTCGACGGCCGTGCGAAGCTGCAGGTGGATGGACTCGTCGCGCGAGAGGAGCGGCAGGTAGCCGTGGGTGGCCGCGCACGTGATGATCTCGATGTGGCGCTCGCGCTGCAGCTCGCCGAAGGTCCCCGGGATGTCGCCGCCGATCCGCCGGTGCAGCTCCCACATCCGCTCGTAGAATTCCTCCCAGAAGTGGGTCAGGCGCACGAGGTCGTCGCGGCCTTCCGTGGCGAAGTGCTCGCGGGTCTCGACGCAGGCGCGGCGGACGTTCTCGTAGTAGAACGCCAGCTCCTTCTGGAACTCGGGCGAGGCGAGCTGCTCGGTGAGGATCGGGGACAGATTGATGGTCCACTTGGGGGACACGCCGTCGGCGACGAGCCGGTGCGCGGCGTCCAGGAGCGGCAGGTAGCACTCGAAGGTCGCCTCGCAGAGCCAGTCGCTGCCGTGCGGCCAGCGGCCGTGGTTGACCACCATCGGAAGATGGGTGTGGAGGACGAGAGCAAATGGGTAGCCCATCGCGGATTCATTGGACCGTATGAACGGGTTGGGCGCAAGCCTCCGTCCGGGTGCGGTAGCCTTCACGGTGTGGGCGCCGCGCTGCCGGTCGCTCGACCTCGCCCTCGAGGGGCGGTCCGTCCGTGCGATGCGCCCGGCGGCCGACGGCGTCTTCGAGACGACGCTCGAGCACCTGACCGCGGGAACGCGCTACCAGTACCGGCTGGACGGGGCGCGCTACCGCCCCGATCCGGTGTCCCGCTGGCAGCCGGACGGGGTCCACGGCCCCTCCGTGGTCGTGGACCCGGCGGCCTTCGCCTGGACCGATGGGAATTTTGCCGGACATGCGCTGGCCGATCTCGTCTTTTATGAGCTGCACGTCGGCACCTTTACGACGGCCGGAACGTTCGAGGCCGTCATCGCCTACCTCGACCGCCTCGTGGACCTCGGCGTCACCGCGATCGAGCTGATGCCGGTCGCGGAGTTCCCCGGCTCGCGGAACTGGGGATACGACGGCGTCCACCTCTACGCCCCGCAATCGACGTACGGGGGCCCGCGCGGTCTGCGCCGGCTCGTCGACGCCGCGCACGCGAGACGGCTCAGCGTGATCCTCGACGTCGTCTACAATCACCTCGGTCCCGAGGGCAACTACCTCGCGGAGTACGGGCCGTACTTCACCGACCGCTACACGACCCCATGGGGTACGGCACTGAATTTCGACGGCCCCGACGCGGCCGGCGTGCGGCGGCACGTCGTCGACAACGCGCGGTCCTGGGTGCGGGAGTTCCACGTCGACGGCTTCCGGCTCGACGCCATCCACTCGATCTACGATACGAGTCCTCGCCACATCCTGACCGAGGTCGCGGAGGCGGCCCGCGAAGAGGCCCGGCGCTTGGAGCGGCCCGTCCACGTCATCGCCGAGTCCCACGACAACGACCGGAACATCGTGCGGCCGGCCGCCGCGGGCGGCCTCGGGCTCGACGCCGTGTGGTCGGAGGACTTCCACCACGCCCTGCACGCCTGCCTCACCCACGAGTCCACGGGCTACTACGCGGACTTCGGCGCCGCGGCCCAGCTCGCGCGGGCCATGCAGGAAGGTTTCGCGTTCCAGGGCGAGGCGTCCCGCTATTACGCGCGGGACCGCGGGACACCGAGCGCCGATCTGTCCGGAGAGCGCTTCGTCATCGGCGTGCAGAACCACGATCAGGTCGGCAACCGGGCGCTCGGCGACCGGCTGAGCGCGATCCTGCCCTTCGAGGCCGTGAAGCTCGCCGCCGCGCTCCTCTTCGTCACTCCGGCGCTGCCGCTCCTCTTCATGGGCGAGGAGTATGGCGAGACGGCGCCCTTCCAGTACTTCACGTCTTTCATCGATCGCGAGCTGAGCCAGGCGGTCGGCCGCGGGCGGGCCGAGGAGTTCGCGCGCTTCGCCTGGAAGACGCCGATTCCCGATCCCGACGCGCCCACGACGTTCGTCCACTCGCGGCTGAACCACGCCCTGGCGGCCGCGCCGCGCCATCGCGAGCTGCGCCTGTACTACCGCCAGTGGCTCGAGCTGCGACGGACGCACCCCGCGCTGGGCGCCGCCCACAAGCAGGGGACGCGCGTCACCCTCGACGAGGCGGGCGAGGTGCTGACGGTGATGCGCTCGACGCCGGGCGGCGAGGCGATCGTGCTGTCGGCGAACCTGACCGCCGAGCCCCGGCCTCTCGCGGCGATGCCGTTCCGCTGGCGCCCGCTGCTCGACAGCGCCGATCCGCGCTTCGGGGGGCCGGGAACGCCGGCGCCGCTGGGGCCGTTCCAGGTGTTGCTCGACGAGGCGACGGGATGATAGCGTCGTGACCCGTGCCCCCCGCCCCGCCGCCTGCTGATCCGCTCGACGCCATTCTCGCCCTCGACCTCGGCGGACGCGGCATCGCCTCGTTCTTCTCGCCGGGCGCGGCCGTCGCCGCCGCCCGCGCGCTCGCCGGCGCCAAGCGCGTCGTCATCGTGACGGGATTCAGCGTACCGCCCGGAACTCCGGAGACCGACGGGCCCCCCGGCGCCGCCGTGCTGGGGCGCGCGCTCCGTCTCCTCGGCGCTCGCGTGCGCTACGTGACCGACCTCGCGCCCGCCGTGCCCCTGGCCGCCGCGCTCGAAGCCCTCGACGAATCGTCCCAGGTCGACGTCTACCCCGCCGGCCCGGACGCCGCGCGGATCGTGCTGGACCGCGAGCGCCCGACCCATCTCGTGGCCATCGAGCGCCCCGGCCGTTCCCGTTCCGGCGACTACCTCAGCGCCCGCGGCGAGTCCGTCGCCCAGTGGAACCGCCCGCTCGACGAATTGTTCCTCGCGCCTCGCGCGCGACGGCGTCCCGTCACCCTCGCCGTCGGCGACGGAGGTAACGAGATCGGGATGGGCAAGGTCCGCGCGCGGCTTGCCCGCTGCGGTCGCCTCATGGCCCGCATCGCCTGCGTCGTCCCCGTCGATCACCTCGTGGTCGCCGGGACGTCGAACTGGGGCGCCTACGGCATCGTCGCCGCGCTCGAGCGCCTGACCGGCCGCCCGCTGCTCCACACCGGCGCCATCGAGCGGCGGCTCATCCAGGCGTGCGTCGGCGCCGGCGCCGTCGACGGCATCGCGCGCACGCGCGAGCCGAGCGTCGACGGTCTGCCCGCCGACGTCCACGCCGGCATCGTCGACCTCCTCCGCGCCGCCGCGGCCCGCCGATGAGCAAGGGCCGAAGCCCCTCCCCCTCGCGGACCCTCGCGGGGAGGGGTTGGGGTGGGGGGCGTTGTTGATCGGCGCGCGACTTTGGTTATCATGTGTGCGCGAAGGAGCGGAGCATGACCATCCACGAGGAGTACCGGGCGAAGCATCCGAAGGCGGCGGCCCTGGCCGAGCGCGCGCGGAAGGCCATCCCGGGCGGCATCACCCACGACATCCGTCACGTGCTCCCGTTCCCGATCTACGTCGACCGCGCGCGCGGCAGCCGGAAGTGGGACGTCGACGGCCACGAGTACGTGGACTACTGGATGGGTCACGGCGCGCTGTTCCTCGGCCACTGCCATCCCGCCATCGTCGAGGCGGTGCGCGAGCAGGCCGGTCGCGGGACCCACCTCGGCGCCTCGCACGAGCTGGAAGTCCGGTGGGCCGAGCTGGTCAACGGCCTCGTCCCCTGCGCCGAGCTGACGCGCTTCACCATGTCGGGGACGGAGGCGACCCACCTGGCCCTGCGCGTGGCGCGCGCCTACACCGGCCGGCCCCGGATCGTGAAGCTCGCGGGGCACTTCCACGGCTGGCACGACGGGGTCGTCGCCGCGGTGAATCCGCCCTTCGAGGTGCCGCTGTCGGCGGGCGTGCCCGGCGCCACACTCGATCAGGTGCTGATCTGTCCGCCCAACGACGTCAAGGCGGTGGAGACGATGCTCGAACGGGGGGACGTCGCTGCCGTCATCCTCGAGCCCGCGGGCGGCCAGGCGGGGACCACGCCGACCATCCCCGGGTATCTGCACGAGCTGCGCGCGCTCACCCGGCGCCACGAGGTGCTGCTGATCTTCGACGAGGTCATCACGGGGTTCCGCTACGCCCCGGGCGGCGCCCAGGAATACTTCGGCGTCACGCCCGATCTCACGACGCTCGCCAAGATCGTCGCCGGCGGCTTGCCGGGCGGCGCGCTCTGCGGCGCGCGCGACGTGATGGCGATGATCGCCCACCGCAACGATCCGACGTGGGACCGGACCCAGCGTGTGGCCCACGCGGGGACCTTCAACGCCAACCCACTCTCCGCCGCCGCCGCCATCGCCACGCTGGAGATCGTCGCCGACGCCGCGCTGCAGGCGCGGGCGAGCAAGCGCGGCGAGGAGCTGCGACAGGGGCTGAGGGACGCCATGCGGAAGGCGTCGGCGCCCGGCGCCGTCTACGGCGAGTGCTCGATCTCCCACGTGTCGTTCGAGGGCGCGCCGGGGCTGGCGGGCTTCGACCGCCCGCGCCGCGGGGATCTCTATCACCTGCTACGCTGCGCCCTCATCAACAACGGCGTCGACTGCTCGCCGCACCACGGCTGGGTCTCCGCCGTCCACACCGAGGCGGACGTCGAGCGCACCATCGCCGCCTACGAGCGCGCGTTCCGCGCGATGGCGACCGAGGGGGCGTTCGCGGGACGATGAGGTGCGTCGCCCCCGGGTGCCGGCTCGCCTTGCTCGCCCTCGCCGTCGCGTTCCTCGGCGGCTGCACCTACTATCCGTCGGTCCTCGACACCGGCGGCGTGCGGATGGAGCCGAAGAACGGCCGGCTCGTCCGCATGGCCGGCGGCGCGCTCTGCTTCTTCGATTTGTACAGCACCGGCAAGTACGGTGACCAGCTCCTCGCCGCCGAGAGCGGTGCCGCCAAGCGCGCCGAGATCGTCGCCGTCAACGGCACGCCCCTCGGCGCCCTCCTGGTCCCCGGCATGACCCGCATCGACTTCCGGCCCGACGGCCCGCGGGTCGTGCTCACGGAGCTGACCCAGCCGCTGAACCCCGGCGACGGCGTCATCATCACGCTCATCTTCCAGAAGTCCGGCCGCATCGGCGTCGTCAGCGTCGTCGAGTGACCCGCCCGTCCGCGCGTGGACACCCGCGCGCCGCTTTGCTATCCTCACCAGTCTGGTGGGCAGGTAGCTCAGTTGGTAGAGCACAGGACTGAAAATCCTGGTGTCGGCGGTTCAATCCCGTCCCTGCCCACCAGTGTTTCCCCCTCGCGGCAGGTCCTTCAAGCACACTGAGTTCGGGTGGAGGTACTCGAGAGGTCAGAATTGCGGCAGCACTGTGTCACAACTCGGATTGAGTGAAGCCCACGCCGGCCGTCACTTGGTCGGCGTCGTCCCGATCTTCCCGAGGATCTGGTCGATGTAGGGGCGGTCCCGCTGACTCAGGAACGACTCGTCGAAGACCACGACCTTGAACTGCGCCTTCGGCTGCGCCGACGGCCGCAGGGGAAACCGGCACACCAGGTCCGGGGCGCTCGTCTCGATGCACCCGTCGTAGATGACCGAGAAGCGGCTGCCATCGAACAGACGTGTGTTGTCCATGTACGGCGTGGAGAAGTACGAGACCTCGAACTCGATGGGCCTCAGGTCCGGCAGCGACTGGGCGGGTTTGAACTGATCCTCGTCGAATACGTCCCGGTACAAGAGCACGCTGACCTTGGCCGAAGTCTCCAGCAGCTCCTTGACGCGGATCGTGACGGAGTAGCGCTTCTTGTCGAGGACTCGGCGCCGGCCTCCCGGATTTTCCGGCCCGGCGGCGCCCCAGTCGTCGTCGTTCGGCTTGAAGATATCCGTCAAGCCGCGGAGGCCCCGCATCGGATAGAGCGCGATGCGGAGGCTGACCGGCGGCTCGGAGGACGTGGCGCTCCCCATGGGGACGACGATGTCCTCGGTCAGGTGGCCCGCGCGGACGAGGCGCGCCACCTGCCTCGACGTCGTGTCCTTGGCGATCTCGACGAGCTGCTGCGTGAGGGCCGACCACGCGCGCTTGTCCGCGCCGGGAGCCTTCGCCCCTCTGTCCCGGATCTGCTCATAGAGGCGCGTGAAGAGCGGCCGCGCATTGAAGTACTCCTCGAAGTTGGCCCGGAGCAGGTCCAGGAACATGACGCGGTCACGGAACTCTTCCGGGGTTTCCTTGCCGTCGCCGGGTGTGACCAGGTAGCGATCGAGAAGACGGCTGAACATCTGCGAGCGGACGTCGCTGTCCGCCTTCTCCCGTCCCGTCGTGATGCTGGCGTAGAGCTGCGCCTTCTGGCTCGACTCCGTTTGCTGGTGCACCACGTAGGTGAGCAGCAGCCCGACGATCGGGATGCTCACTCCGCCGACGATCTTGCTGATGATCTCGAGGTGATCCCAGAAGTCCCTCGATCCGGCGGTTGGCTTCTCGTCAGCCATAGAGTTTCGTGATGGGAGATGGCACCCGTCGCCCGGTTACTTGAGCTTGATGTCGGACCGGTTCCCGTTGGGAGAGACCTGGACGCTGATCTGCTGGCCCCTCACGGTGAGGATGTGCGTGCCCGCCGGGAGATTGAGCCAGTACACACCGGCGACGTCGGTGCGACCGACCGGCGTACTCCCGAGCAGGATCGGCTCGTTGGCCGCCGGCTGGCCGTTGGAGAGCGTGATCCGCCCGCGGACCTCGGCACCCCAGGCCGGGGCGAGGAAAAGCGCGAAGCTCAGGAGCGCGCCGAGCGCGGTTCGTACGGCGACCCTCGAGGCTGGTCGCTCGGGGCGGATGTGATCGTCGCGGCCGATCGGCCGTCGATAGCGGGCAGCGCAAGGAGCGTGTTCCACCGCCGGATACTCTCCTTCTTTGAGGGTCGGACGGAAGGCGGACTTCTCCCTGCACTCTACGGTATCTCGAGCCGGTAGACCAACGGGTTCTTCGAGGCGTGTCGGGTGGCGAGCACGGGGCGTCGGTACCGGACCGTGGGCGCCAACCGGTTCTACGGTCGGGCATTTGGACCGCAGTGAGCTTGATGATATCCTTCCTGAATTCGGGGCCGCTCGGCTGGGAAACTGGCGGGATCGGGGCCGCGCCACGATCCCGCGGTCGCGGGGCGGTCGCTGGGCAGGGCTCGTTTCACCACGATGGGAGGCAGGATCGATGATCGAGATTCGCCGTCTAGGGACGCAGATCGGCGCCGCGATCCACGGGGTCGACGTCAAGACGCTCGACGACGCGGGCTTCGCCGCGATTTATCGAGCGTGGCTCGACTACAACGTCGTCGTGGTGCCGGGCCAGGAACTCCAGATCGAAGACTTCCTGCGCTACAGCCGCCGCTTCGGGCTCGTGCACCCGCACCCGTCGAAGATGACGCGCCACCCGGACTATCCCGAGATCACCCTGCTGGGCGCCAACAAGTTCGGGCCGGACGGCACGCTCAACATGGCGATCTATCGGCGGGGCGCCGAGGGATGGCATACCGACGGCGCGTACGATCAAGAACCGTTCAAGGCGACCCAGCTCTATGCGGTCGCCATTCCCAGCACCGGCGGCGACACGCTGTTCGCCAGCATGTACGCGGCGTGCGAGGCGCTACCGCCACGGCTGAAGCAGCGCCTCGACGGCCGGACCGG
>JBGPYK010000183.1:0-5488 GCA_041493245.1 Methylomirabilia bacterium
CATCGGACCCAACGCGGCGCTGAGCCCGATGTACGAGCGCATGGTGAAGCGCGTCGCCATGCAGCGGGAGGGCGAGCCGGAGGACGTGGCCAACGCCATCGCGTTCCTCTGCTCGGAGCGGGCGCGCTACATCACGGGGGCCGTGCTCACCGTCACCGGGGGCATGGACCTCTTCACCTTCTGAGGAGGCCGGCGATGCCGACAGTCAAGGAGAGCTTCGACCAGATGGCGAGCCGCTTCAAGGCGGACCGTGCCGCGGGGACGAACGCGGTCGTCCAATACGACATCAGCGGGGACGGTGGGGGCACGTGGCACGCCGTCATCAAGGACGGGGCCTGCACGGTCGCGCCGGGGCCGGGCACGAACCCGAGCCTCACGCTACAGATGGCCGCCCAGGACTGGGTGGACATGACGGGCGGCAAGCAGTCGGGGCAGATGCTGTTCATGTCAGGCAAGCTCAAGCTCAAGGGCGACATGGGCCTTGCCATGAAGCTCGGCTCGATGTTCAGTATGTGACGGCAGTGCGAGCCGAGTCGGTGCCCGCAGTGCGAGGTGAGCGCCGTCGAGGCGCGAGCCGCAGCGGTGACATGACCGAAGATGGAGGCGAGCCCTTCAATGATCGAAATCGTGCGAGCCTAAGGAGTCATCTGAGCATGGGTCAGGAACGCTTCGCGGACATCGTGGAACGCTTCGCCAACGGCGACAAGGACGCTTTGGCGGGCGTCCCCCCCGACACCGTTCGTCGCTGGCAGGAGGAGATGGAGCGGCAGTACCGGCGGGCGCAGAACCTGTCGGAGATGGTGCTGAATCCCACCGAGCCCAAGGTTGGGTGCACACCGCGCGAGGAGATCTACCGGACGAACAAGTCGCGCCTGTACCGCTACGCGTCCAAGCGCACGCACCGGACGCCGCTGCTCTTCGTCCCGAACCTGGGGATCAGCCGCCCCTACATCTTCGATCTCCTGCCCGGCGGCAGCTTCGTCGAGCACATGACCCGGGAGGGCTTCGACTTCTACCTCCTCGACTGGGGCGTCTTTGGCCCCGAGGACAACGGCCTCACGTTCGAGGACTGCGTCGTCAAGATCCTGCCGAAGATGGTGCGCAAGGTGCTGGAGACCTCGGGGGCGGCGGAACTATCGGTCCTGGGCTACTGCATGGGGGCGCCGCTGTCCGCGTCGTTCCTGGCCACGTATCCCGAGGTCCCCGTGAAGAACTACATCAACATGGCGGGCCCCATCGACTTCTCGAAGGTTGGGATGTTTGGCCTCTGGCTCGACCGGCGCTACTTCAACGTCGACCGGTTCGTGGACACGCTCGGGGCCGTGCCCGCCGAGCTGGTCAAGGCCGGGTTCAAGCTCCTCAAGCCCACCATGGACATCTCCACCAATCTCAACCTGTGGTGGAACGGGTGGAACGACAAGTACGTCGAGGGCTTCACCGCGCTCAACAAGTGGGCCAACGAGTACGTCGCGTTCCCGGGGGAGTTTTTCCGGCAGTGGGTGCGCGACTTCTACCAGGGCAACAAGCTCTACCGCGGTGAGCTGATATTCGGCGGGCGGCCGGTGAAGCTAGGGTCCATCACGTGCCCGGTCTTCGTCGTGGGCGCCAAGGAGGATTACATCGCGCCGCCCGACTGCGTCCGGGCGCTCATCGACGTCGTGTCGAGCCGCGAGAAGGAGTACGTCGAGCTGCCCGGCGGCCACATCTCGTTGATCGCCGGGCGGGGGGCGTCGCGGCATTGCTGGCCGAAGGTCTCGGCGTGGCTCGCGCCGCGCTCGGCGTAAAGAAGCTTGGCGCAGAGCGTCATCAGGACTACGATGGTCGCCCGGACGACGAGGGGGGTCGACGATGACTGAGCCGGGTGCGAATCATCAACTGTTCGAGATGTGGCGCAAGCAGCTCGAGGACGGGGCCCAGGCCTGGAGCAAACTCTTGTCCCAGCCCGCGGCCGCCGCCGCGCCCACGCCCGATCCGATGGCCTTCTGGCGTCCGATGGTCGACCAGTGGGTTCAGGCCTCAGCACGCGTCTTCGCGCACACACCGATGACGCCCGATCTCATGACGCAGTGGAAACAGTTCCTCGACCAGTCGATCGACGCGTGGTCGCGCGCGATGGGGGAGGCGATGAACACCGACGCCTTCGCCCAGATGCTCGGCCGCTACCTCGATCAGTATCTCGTCGCCTCGGCGCCGATCAAGAAGGCCACCGACCAGGCAGTCGACAACGCGCTGCAGACCCTCAACCTCGCGTCGCGCTCCCAGCTCACTGCCGTGGCCAAGCAGATCGTTGATCTCGAGGAGCGGGTCGAGCGGATCGAGGAGGCCGTGAACGCCGTACTGAAGGCCATCGAGCGGGAGCGTCGATGATCGGTCGGACGATCCATGAGCTGCAGGCCGGCGACATCGCCGAGCGGGTCCACCAAGTGACGCCCGACGATGTGGCCGAGTTCGTGGAAGCGGTGGGTGACCACAACCCCATCCACAGCGACGCCGCGTACGCCGCCACGACGTCCTTCAAGGAGCCCATCGCCCCTGGCGTGTACACCGCCGGCCTCATCTCGGCCGTGATCGGGACACAGCTCCCGGGCCCGGGCGCGATCTACCTCTCGCAGAGCCTCAAGTTCACGAAACCGGTGAAGCTCGGGGACACGATCACTGCGCGCGTCACCCTCGTGGAAGTGATTCGCGAGCGGAACCGGATCCGCCTGCTGACGGTGTGCCGGAACCAGCGCGGCGAGGAGGTTCTCGCGGGCGAGGCCTGGGTGATGCCCTCCCGCGAGTCGGTCGTCTACGAACGCCGGGTGGCGGTCCCCGACGTCGTCTCCTTCGCGCTCCAGCCGTGGGCGTGGGCCACGCGCGCCATGACTCTGTGGGCGACGTTCGGCCTCACGATATTCGGCGCCGCCACGTCTACATCAGCAGGCCGCCGTTGATCGACAGTTCCGCGCCGGTGATGTAGTCGCCGTCCGACGACACGATGTAGCACACGGCCCGCGCCACTTCCTCCGCCGACCCGAACCGCTTGAGCGGGATCTGATCGAGCAGGCGATTCTTGACCTTTTCGGGGATGCCCTCGATCATCTCGGTCTCGATGAACCCCGGCGCGACCGCGTTGACGGTGACGCCCTTGCCGGCCAGCTCCTTGGCCAGGGACTTGGTGAAGGCCGCCACGCCGGCCTTGGATGCGGCGTAGTTGGCCTGCCCGAAGTTGCCGATCTGCCCGATTACCGACGTGATGTTCACGACCCGGCCGTAGTTCTGCCTGAGCATCTGATCGACGAAGACCTTGGTGCAGTTGAAGACGCCGTCGAGGTTGATCGAGAGCACCTTCCGCCACGACGCGTGGTCCATCTTGACGAACGTCTTGTCCGAGTTGATGCCCGCATTGTTGACCAGGATGTCGAGGTGCCCGAACTCCTTGAGCACGTCCTGCGCCATGCGGAACGTGTCGGGGAAATCGCTGACGTCGGCCTGGGCGGGCATGCTCCGCCGCCCCATCTTCGTGATGCTGGCGATGACGTCGCGCGCGGCCGCCTCGCTGGAGACGTAGTTGACCGCGACGTCGGCGCCCTCCTCGGCCAGGGCCAGGGCGATGGCGCGCCCGATGCCGCGCGATCCTCCGGTGACGAGAGCGGTTCGGCCGGTGAGCTTCATGGGAATTCCTCCTGAAGAGAATCGGGGCGGTCAGTGTAGCATCGCGATCCTTGTCGCGCTTGACGCGGGGTGTTAAACTTCGCGCGCATGGCATACGTCATCAAGCGTTACTCGAATCGCAAGCTCTACGATACCCAGGAAAGCCGCTACGTCACCCTCGAGGAGATCGAGGAGATGATCCGGAGCGGCCGGGAAGTGTCGGTCGTCGACGCCACCACCGGCGAGGATCTCACCTCCGTCACCCTGGCTCAGATCCTCCTCGAGCATGAGCGCAACCATCGCGGCACCCTGCCCACGGAGTTTCTCCACCAGCTCATCAAACACGGCGAGGCGTGGCAGGATTTCGTGCAGCGTTCGATGAGATCCAGCCTGGAGGGGATCGTCGGAAGTCAGCGGGAGATGGAGCGGGTGTTCCGGGAGTGGTCGAGCCGGGCGGGGTGGGGACCGCCGGGCGGCGGCGAGGTCAAGCGCGAGAGCGCGGAGCCGGACGCCGAGCGCCTCCGGGAGGAAGTCTCGTCGCTGCGCGAGCGGCTCCGCGCTCTCGAAGAGCGCCTAGAGAAGCGCCGGGGCGAGCGGAAATGACGCTCGCTCAGGCCCGGGCGTAGATCTCCTTCGTTTTCGTCACGGCATCCGCCAGCGTCGACTGAATGCCCTTGCCCGCCTGCTCGGCCGTCGCCTGCAGCCGCTCGGCGGTGCGCGTCAGGGTCTGCACGTTGTCCTCGGCCGTCCGGAACGCGGCCTGCGGCCCGCCCGCGCCCTCGGCCAACGCCTTCACGCCGTCGATGGCCTTGATCTGCAATTCGCCGTAGAGCCGGAGCCCTTCTTTGGCGGCGCCGGAGGTGAACTCCACCCACTCGCTCATCACGCGCTGGTTGGCATCGGCCCACACGGTCATCGTCTCGAGGGTCTTGCCGGTGAACTGGTTCCACATCTCCTGGGCCCGCGCTGCATCGTCCATCGTCGTCCTCCTGTTTCTGGATATGACAGCCGCCTGGGGGCGGCCGATGTGGGTACCATAACGCATTGCGTTACACCCGTCAAGGGAAATCTAGCGCAGCGCGTTATAGTGAGCGTGATATCGTCGCGAAGCTCTCGACAAGACAAACTTTCTGCCTCCAGCCCTCGCGCGAACGAGGAGGACGTCATGGCCCAAGACACGCTGGCCCGGATGTTCTGGAGCCGGGTGGAGCGAAGCGGCGATCGGCCGGCCCAGCAGTCTAAGCAGGGCGGCGCCTGGACGACGATCACGTGGCGCCAACTCGGAGAGACCGTGCAGGAGCTGGCTCTGGGCCTGATCGCGCTCGGCCGCCAGAAGGGCGAGGCGGTGGCGCTGCTGTCCTCGAGCCGCGCCGAATGGGTCCAGGCGGACTTCGCCATCCTGAGCGCGGGCTGCATCACGGTGCCGATCTATCCCAGCTATCCACCGCACCTCATCGCCTACGTCGTCAACGACGCCCAGGCGAAAACGCTGATCGTGGAAGATCCGATGCAGCTGGCCAAGGCACTCGAGGCCCGGGCGAAGATGGACGGTCTCGAGCAGATCGTCGTGATGTCGGGGTACGACGCGCCCCAGCCGCTGGAGACGGTGCTGACGTGGGAAACGCTGCGCCGCCTCGGCCGCGAGCATCGGGCCGCCGACCAGAGCACGCTGGCCGAGCGGGTGGCGTCCACCACGCCGGAGGACGTCGCGACGATCGTCTACACGTCGGGGACGACGGGGCCGCCCAAGGGCGTGGTGCAGACGCACGGTAACCACATGGCCGCCCTTCGAGCGAGCCATCAGGCCAACCCGGTGCAGGAGGGCTGGATCCATCTCCTGTTCCTGCCGCTGGCC
>JBGPYK010000156.1:0-6022 GCA_041493245.1 Methylomirabilia bacterium
GACGATTCTACCGACCGGCCGAGCACGCGGTCAATGTGCCGAGTTCGATACACCACGGGCCGCCGGGAGCCACGAAGCCGGTGGAGCTGACGCTCTGGGAAATGATGGAGACCTTGCTGTCCCGGGCGACGGGCGCGTGACCACCGACCCGGCCGCGCTCTCCCACCTGCGCCACGAGCTGCGCACACCGCTGAACCACATCATCGGCTACAGCGAAATGCTGCTCGAGGACACGGACGACGCGCGTCCCACCGCGCTGGTCCCGGCGCTCCACCGCGTCCACGACGAGGCACGCCAGCTCCTGGGGCTCGTCAACAGCGTTCTCGGGCCGTCAGCGAACGAGACCGGCGTCGACGCCGGCCGGATGGCGGCGGCGTTGTCACCATCGCTGCATCGGGTCGTCGAAGCCAGCGAGGCGCTCAAGACGCAGGCGGCCCCGGTGGGCACGGCCGCTCTGCTCGACGACGTCGAACGGATCCTGGTGGCGGCGCAGCGTCTCGTCGCGCTCGTCCTCCCGGCCGAGAGCCCGGCCGCGCGTCCCTCCGGCGCGGCGCAGGAGGGCGCGGCGCCGCCCGATGCGGCGGCCCCCGCCGACCGCGGTGCCATCCTGGTGGTCGACGACAACGAGGGCAATCGTGAGATGCTCTCGCGCCGTCTCGCCCGTCAGGGCTACGCGGTCGCCAGCGCCGAGGGTGGAAGCCAGGCGCTCGCGCTCGTGAAGTCCCGCGCGTTCGACCTGGTGCTCCTCGACGTGATGATGCCGGAGATGGACGGCTACGAAGTGCTCCGGCAGCTCAAGGCGGACGAGACACTGCGCTACATCCCCGTCCTGATGATCTCGGCCCTCGACGAGATGGGCAGCGTCGTCCGCTGCATCCAGCTCGGCGCCGAGGACTATCTGCCCAAACCCTTCGACCCGGTGCTCCTCCAGGCGCGCATCGGCGCCTGTCTGGAGAAAAAGCGGCTGCGCGACCAGGAGGTGCGCCATCTCCACGAGCTGGCCGAATGGAACCGCACCCTCGAGCAGCGCGTGCAGGAGCAGGTGACGCAGGTCGAGCGCCTCGGCCGACTCAAGCGCTTCTTCTCGCCGCAGCTCGCGGAGATGATCGTGACCGGCGGCGCCGATGATCCGCTCAAGACCCACCGCCGGGAAGTCACCGTCGTCTTCCTCGATCTCCGTGGATTTACCGCCTTCGCGGAGACGGCGGAGCCGGAAGAGGTGATGGGCGTCCTGCGCGAATACCACGCGGCGATGGGCACGCTCATCCTCGAGCACGAGGGCACGCTGGAGCGCTTCACGGGCGACGGCATGATGATCTTCTTCAACGATCCGGTGCCCGTGGACAATCCCGCCGAGCGCGCGGTGCGCATGGCCGTCGTCATGCGCGAACGCGTCGCCGAGCTGAGCCGGGGCTGGCGCAGGCGGGGCCACGATCTCGCGCTCGGCGTCGGGATCTCCCAGGGCTACGCCACGATCGGGGCCATCGGCTTCGAGGGCCGCTGGGACTACGGGGCGATCGGCACCGTCACCAACCTCTCCGCGCGGCTCTGCGGGGAGGCGAAGGGCGGCCAGATCCTCGTCTCGTCACGAGTGGCCAACGCGGTGGAGGACGTGGTGGAAACAGAAGAGGTCGGAGCGCTGACTCTGAAGGGGCTCCTGAAGCCGGTCCCGACCTTCAACGTGCTCGGTCTGAAGACCGTCCGCTGAACGAGCGGGCCCGAGCTGCGCAGCGAATTGATGTCGGGAGCTTTGCCGCGGGCTCTGTCACCCGTCACCAGGAGTGGACGATCATGAAGCGAAGCATTTGTGCTGCGACCGTCTTGATGCTCGTCGCGACCGCGATCCCCGCGGTGTCCCAGACGTTCGAAGACTTGAAAAACGACGGACGGAACACCGACAACGTGCTGACCTACGGCATGGGCTATCACCAGAACCGCTACAGCAGGCTCAACCAGATCAACAAATCGAGCGTCAAGCGTCTGGTCCCGATCTGGAACGTGTCGATGGGCAGCAACTACGGTGAACAGGCGCAGCCGCTCGTCTACAACGGCGTGCTGTACGTAACGAACGCCGAGTACACCGTGGCGATCGACGTCGCCACGGGTAAGCAGATCTGGCGCACCCCGGTCGATTGGGACCCGGCTACGCCGCGCGTGGTCTGCTGCGGCGTGTCCAACAAAGGGCCGGCGATCTACCACGGCAAGGTGTTCCGCGGCACGCTCGATGCGTTCGTCGTCGCGCTCGACCAGAAGACCGGCAAAGAGATCTGGAAGCAGAAGGTGGCCGAGTGGAAGAACGGTTACTCCATGACGGGCGCGCCACAGATCGCCAACGGCGTGCTGATCACTGGCATCTCCGGCGCCGAGTTCGGCACGCGCGGATTCCTCGACGGCTGGGATCCGGACACCGGCAATCATTTGTGGCACCGCTACACCATTCCCGGGCCGGGCGAGAAGGGCCACGAGACGTGGCCGCCGGGTGACGCCTACCTGCGCGGTGGGGGCTCGACCTGGATCACCGGCTCGTACGACCCCGATCTCGACCTCGCCTATTGGGGCACGGGGAACGCGGGGCCGTGGAATCCGGGCCCGCGGCCGGGAGACAATCTCTATACCGCCTCCGTGCTCGCGATCAGGCCGAAGACGGGCGAAATCGTCTGGTATTTCCAGTTCGTGCCAAACGAGATGTACGACCTGGATGCCAATTGGGAAATGATTCTCGCCGACATCGATGTCGACCATGTCAAACGCAAGGTGGCGATGCAGTTGACGCGCGGCGGCTTTCTCTACGTGCTCGATCGCACGAACGGCAAGTTGCTCTCGGCGAAGCCCTTCGAAAAGGTGAATTGGGCGACGCACATCGACACGGCGACCGGCCGCCCGGTGGAGTCGGACATCTCGAAGAGGGCGCGCGCCGGAGAACAGGTCGAGCTCTGGCCCAGTCAGTGGGGCGCGAAGAACTGGGCGCACACCGCGTTCAATCCGGACACCGGACTGCTCTACGCGAACACCATGCACGTCTCGCGGTTGATCCGCTTTCTGCCCGTGGAGTACAAGCCCGGCCAGCGCTACCAGGGCTTCGAGAATCTCCCTGTGCCGAACCCTCCGCCCGGGCCGATTGCGCACGTCGACGCGATCGATCCCCTCACCGCAAGCCACAAGTGGCGCGCGCCGCTCATGGACATCCCGCACTACTCCGCCATGCTCGCGACCGCGGGCGGCCTGCTGTTCACGGGCAAGCAGACCGGCGAGTTCATTGCGCTCGACATCGACACCGGCAGGATGCTGTGGCAGTTCCAGACCGGATCGGGCATCAACGCGCAGCCGATCACTTTCACGCACATGGGGAGACAGTACGTCACCATACTGTCCGGTCTCGGCGGTGTGAATCAGGTGCGGATGCGGCAGCAGCTCGCAAACGTGCCGCGTGGCGGATCGGTGTGGACCTTCGCGCTCATGGCGGAGTGAAGCCTGGTGACGATACGAACCGCGATCTGTGGCTTCGCGCTCTTGGTGGGCTGCGCGGTGGCGGCGGCGCAGAACACGGATCCGAACACTTTCACGGTGAACCAGATTCGCGCCGGAGCGGGAATCTACGCGCAGAACTGCTCACCCTGCCACGGCGCCCGCATGGCCGATCCGAATTCGGCATTCGACCTGCGCAAGTTTCCGCACGATCAGAAGGGCCGCTTCGTCAACTCGGTGACCAGAGGCAAGCACCAGATGCCGCCCTGGGGTGACCTGCTGAAGTCGGACGACCTCGATGCGCTCTGGGCGTACGTCGTGGCCGGGGGAAAGCCATAGCCACCCGGGGCCGGCTCGCCGATCCGCCGCGCCGCCCGCAGTCGTGAGCGATTCGAGCGGGATGCTCGGCTCACAGGCCTGGATCGCGCTGCTCCGGATCGTCGTGGGCGCGTGGTTCCTCAAGGCGGTCTCTACGTCTCGCATGGCGCCTCCGGCGACGTGCGGGTGCTCGATGCACGCTCGCTCGAGCTGCTCGCGGTGATCCCAGTGGGCCCGCGCGCGTGGTGGGCCGCGCTCACCCCCGACGGCGTCCACCTCTACGTGACGATCGGCCGGGCGAACGAGCTCGCCGTCATCGATACCCGGTCGAACACGGTGGCCACCCGCATCCCGGCCGGCACGCTCCCGTGGGGCGTCGCCCTCGCCGACGTCCCGTCGACCGCTCGATGAGCGCCCGGCGCCTGCTCGGCGTCGCGGTTCTGGGCGGCCTGCTCCTCGCCTGCGTACGACTTGGCGACGATCGGGTCGGCACGCGCGTTCCGATCGACCACATCGTCGTGCTCTTCCTCGAGAACCGCTCCTTCGACCACCTGTTCGGCACGTACCCGGGAGCTGACGGGCTCGCGTCGTATCGGGGTCAGCAGACGGACAAGAACGCCGCGGCGTACGCGCGGCTGCCGGCGCCGCTCGGGCGCGACGGAAAGCCGGACCCGCGCTTCCCCGGCGATCTTCCCAACGCGCCGTTCGCGATGCTCCGCTTCGTCGGCCCCTTCGACCAGACCAATAACCCGGTGCACCGCTTCTATCACATGCAGCGCCAGTACGGCGCCGACGCCGACGGCATCCCCATGGGCCGGTGGGTCGCCGAGGGAACGAGCGCCGGCACGACGATGGGTTACTACGAGAAGTCGGCCCTCCCCGTGCAATGGCGGCTCGCCCAGGAGTTCGTGCTGCTCGACCGTTACTTCGCGGGGATCCACGGAGGGTCGTTGACGAACCACTTCTATCTGATCTCGGCGACCCTCCCGACCTATCCGGACGCGCCCGTAGCGCTCCGCGCACAATTGGCGCCGGACGGCAGCGTTGTGAAAGACGGCGACGTCGACCACGAGGGCCACGTCGTCAACAACCTCGACCCGCCCTACCCGCCCCAGCGGGTGCCGCGGATTCTCCCAGTACCCCAGACCGCGCCGACTATCGCCGACAGGCTGGAGGCCGCCGGGGTGTCGTGGCGCTGGTACGCGACCGGCTGGGGAGCGGGAGCCGACGCCGTGAAGCAGGGCCTCGTGCCCCATCACAACCCGTTCCAGTACGTGAAGCGGAACATGGAGACTCCGGAGGGCCGCGCGCACATCGAGGACGCCTCCGCGTTCGTCCGCGCGCTCCGCGACGGCGGCCTCCCGTCCGTCGCGTTCGTGAAGCCGCATGCGGCCACGAATGCTCACCCCGTCTCCTCGACCGTGGGCGCCGGCGACCGCTGGATCGGCGAAATGGTCGGCGAGATCATGGCGAGCCGCTACTGGCCGCGCGTCGCGGTGGTGATCACGTACGACGAGGGCGGCGGCTGGTTCGACCACGTGCGGCCGCCCGTGGTCGACCGCTTCGGGCTGGGCACCCGCGTGCCCACGCTCATCCTCTCGCCCTACGCGAAGCGCGGCGTGGTCGCGCACGGCGAGTACGATCACGCGTCGATCCTGAAATTCATCGAATGGCGCTTCGGGCTCGAGCCCCTGACCGAGCGCGATCGCCGGGCCGCAGCATTTCTCGAAGCCTTCGACTTCACTCAAGCGCCCCGCCCCCCGATCGCCCGGCCATAGGACATGGGGGGCCCCGAAATGGCCCCCCATACCCCCCATTACGCTCGGAACGCCCCGGCGAAGCCGTGGCGCTCCTCGACACCCCCCAACGCTCGGACCACCCCGGCACAGCCATGGCGACCCTCGACATTCCGTCAGGCTCATGGCGTGAACGATTCATGATCGATGTTCGCTGGCGTCGGACAGGTTCTGTGGATCTGTAGGGCGGGGGCGTGTCCCCCGCCGGCACCATCTTCTCATCGGTCAACGAGCGGCGGGCGACAAGCCCCCGCCCTACACTCGGCGCGAATCATTCATTCATGAACTCGCACACGATAGTCGAACGGTGACACGGCGGGAGGGGGGCGGACGGCGTCCGGTCGGGGTAGGGACGACGGTTGCCCGCCGCCCCCCCCCACGGATCCGGACGAGCGGCACTACCGCATCCGGCTCTTGTCTCGGGTGCTGACGCGGAGCCCCGA
>JBGPYK010000403.1:0-3412 GCA_041493245.1 Methylomirabilia bacterium
GGACGATCGGCTGATGGCGGGATATTCCCCGGGGCTGCTCGACGAGATCCGGACCGGCGTCGATATCGTCGACCTCGTCGGCCGCTTCGTGAACCTCAAGAAGGCCGGTGTCAACTGGAAAGGGCTCTGCCCGTTCCACGCCGAGAGAACGCCCTCCTTCATGGTCAATCCTCGCAAGAGCATCTTCCACTGCTTCGGCTGCGGCGTCGGCGGCGACGCGTTCGGCTTCCTCATGCGTCAGGACCGGCTGTCCTTCCCCGAAGCCGTGCGTACGCTGGCCAAGACTGCGGGGATCGCCCTGCCCGAGGACGGCGGCGTGGGCGTGGGTGACTCCGGACGCGAGGAGCTGCTGCGCGTGATGGACCTGGCCGGGCGCTTCTACGCCGAGGCGCTCTGGAAGCCGGGCGGCGAGCGCGCGCGGGAATACCTCGAGCGTCGCGGCATCGACCCCGAGGTGGCGCGCCGCTTCAGCCTCGGCCTGGCCTCCGAGAGCTGGGACGCGCTGATCACGTTCATGCGGAGCGAGCGCGTCCCGTCCGAGGCGCTGGAGCGGGCCGGGCTGGTCCTGCCCCGCCAGAGCGGCAGCGGGTTCTACGACCGCTTCCGCGGACGCCTCATCTTCGCGATCCGGGATCTGCAGAGCCGCATCGTCGCCTTCGGCGGGCGCGCGTTCGGCGACGAGCAGCCGAAGTATCTCAACTCGCCCGAGACCCCGCTCTACAGCAAGGGCAACCTGCTCTACGCCGCCGACCAGGCACGGCCGACCATCCAGGCCAACAATCGAGCCCTGCTGGTCGAGGGCTACGTCGACTGTCTGATGGCGCACCAGTACGGCTTCACGGAAACGGTGGCGGCGCTGGGCACGGCGTTCACCGGGGCCCAACTCGGGCTCCTGCGCCGCTACTGCGAGGAGGTCATCACCTTCTTCGACGCCGACGCCGCGGGACAGAAGGCGGCCGAGCGTGCCGAGGAGCTGCTCGAGTCCACGGGCTACGGCGGCGCCTGGGACGTGAACCGCTCGGGCAGCTTCGTGGCCTCCGGCGCGCTGCGGATGAAGGTCGCGCTCTTGCCCGCCGGCCACGACCCCGACACGTTCCTGCGCGGCGAGGGCGCCGCCGCGTTCGCCGAGCGCATCGCGTCCGCCCGCGGCCTGCTCTCCTACGCACTCGATCGCATCCTGGCCGAGGGGCCCGGGCCGATGGTCCCCGGCCGCGGCCCCGCCAATGCCTTCGCGCGCGCCGCCTTGATGCTCGCCAAGGTGCCCGACGCCCAGGAAGCGTCCACGCTCTCGCACGAGGCGGGGCGCAAGCTCGGCGTCGATCCCACGCAGCTCTGGACGGAGTCGCGCAAGCTCGCCGCCGCCCTGAGCCGCCCCGGCGCCGGCGCGCGACCCGCGGCGGCCGTGGCGACGCCGCCGATCATGGAGCGCGACTTCGTCGCCCTCCTGCTCCACGACGCCCCGGCGCGGGCCACGCTGCTGCCCCTCGTCGACGAGGCCGATGTGAGCCACGCGGGGCTCCGGGCGATCGTCGTCGCGCTGCGGCGCCGTCCCGACGCGGCGGCGGAGGGCCTCATGAGCGACCTCGACGACGAGGCGGTCCGCGGCCTGCTCGCCGCGCTGCTCGTCGAGGAGCGCGCGCCCGAGGGCGACGGCGCGAGCATCGCGGAGTTCCAGCAACGGCTCGATCGGCGCCAGCGGCTGCGCCGCATGCGCGAGCTCTCCCGCGGCATCGCCGAGGCCCAGGCGACGGGGGGAGCCGACGCGCCAATCCAGGATGCGCTACAGAGGCTGGACCGCGAGAGCAAGGAAGTCTACGCGCTCTCGCGCGCCGCGGCGTCCGACCACCCGGGCCCCGAGAGTCCACAAGGAGTTCAGACGCATGAGTGAAGAACCGAAACTGGAGGAGCTCGACCGGCTCATCTCGGTCGGCAAGCAGAAGGGCTTCCTGACCTACGACGAGGTGAACGACGCGCTGCCGTCGGACATCGTGTCACTCGATCAGCTCGACGACATCATGATGATGTTCGGCTCCCTGGACATCGAGGTCGTGGATTCGGCCAAGGCGGGCCGGCTGCCCTCCGAGGTGGTCGAGCGCCCAGCGCCGGCCGACGACGACGACGACGCGGGCGGCGATACCATCGACCTCACCCCTGGCCCCGTCGGCCGCACCGAGGACCCCGTGCGGCTGTACCTGCGGGAGATGGGCCGCGTCTCGCTCCTCACGCGCGAGGGCGAGATCGCGCTCGCGAAACGCATCGAGGAAGGCAAGTTGCAAGTGACCCAGGCAATCCTCAGCACGAACCTGGCCGTCGAGCGCTTCCACGAGCTGCGCGATCAGCTCCGGCACCAGACCGTCTCGGTCAAGGAAGTCGTCGACGTCAACGAGGAGGAGTTCACCGAGGAGAAAGAGACGGCGCTGACGCGCCAGGTGGTCAACGCCTTCAGCGCCGTCGACCGCCTCCTCCGCGAGCGGGACGGCCTCATCGCGCTGGCCCGGAAGCTCAGGGTGAAGTCGGCGCCCAAGTTCCGGAGGGGGAAGAAGGCCGTGGGCAAGGAGCCGCAGTGGAAGAAGGTCGAGGCCCAGGCCAAGGTGCGCGAGCGTAGGGTGCTCGACAAGCTGCGCGGGCTCAACATCGGCAACCAGATCATTGACCGTGAGGACCAGGACCCGGGCCGCCGCGGCCTCGTCCAGCGCCTGCGCGACCTCGTCGACGACATCGACCGCGCCGAGCGGGTCATCGCGCTGTGGACCAACGGCCGGCGGCCGTCGCCGGAGGAGGTCCAGAACCTCATCTATGTCTCCTTCCGCGACCCCGCCGTCAACGGCAGCAACGGCGTCAACGGCGACCTGCACCTGCGCGCCGCGAAGAAGTTCCAGAGCCCCAAGCAGCAGCAGATCTGGGTCGCCCAGCAGGAGATCAAGGCCGCCGAGGCGCGGGCCAACGCCAAAGCCGACGAGATCAAGAAGGTCATGACCGTCATCAAGCAAGGCCAGCAGAAGGCGGCGCAGGCCAAGAAGGAGATGGTGGAGGCCAACCTCCGCCTCGTGATCTCGATCGCGAAGAAATATACGAACAGAGGTCTCCAATTCTTGGACTTGATCCAAGAAGGCAATATTGGGCTGATGAAGGCCGTCGATAAATTCGAATATCGGCGGGGTTACAAATTCTCGACGTACGCGACGTGGTGGATCCGCCAGGCGATCACCCGGGCGATCGCCGACCAGGCGCGGACGAACCGGATCCCCGTGCACATTATCGAGACCATCAACAAGCAGATCCGCACCTCGCGGCAGCTCGTCCAGGAGCTAGGCCGCGAGCCGACCCCGGAAGAGATCGCGACCAAGATGGACGTCCCCGTCGACAAGGTGCGCAAGGTCCTCAAGATCGCCCAGGAGCCGATCTCGCTGGA
>JBGPYK010000095.1:0-7482 GCA_041493245.1 Methylomirabilia bacterium
AAGACACCGCCGATCGTGATGACCCGGCGCGGGCCCCATATGTCGGTCAGCCGCCCCGCGGGGAAACCGGCCACGCAGTAGCCGGCGGCGTAGAGGGAGAACGCGCCGGCAAGGCTCGCCCGGCTCCAGCCGAAGTCGTCGAGGAGAGCGGCGAAGAAGACACCGAACGAGTACTGGGTCCCATAGGCGACCAAGAGGACGGCGAACGCCCCGGCCACGATGATCCAGCCGGGAAACATCCTCACCGCGAAGTCAAACCCGCTTGCCGTTGAGCTTGGGCAGGACCTCCGCGAGAAACTTGCCGGTGTACGAGCCCGGGGTCTGCGCGACGGCCTCGGGCGGGCCTTCGGCGACGATCGCGCCGCCCTCATCTCCGGCCTCGGGCCCGAGGTCGATCACATGATCGGCTGCCTTGATGACGTCGAGGTGGTGTTCGACGACGAGCACGGTGTTGCCCGCGTCCACCAGGCGATTGAGCACTCCCAGGAGCTTCTTGACGTCGTCGAGGTGCAGCCCGGTGGTCGGCTCGTCGAGGACGTAGAGCATCTCGGTCGTGGCCCGCGCCCCCAGCTCGGATGCGATCTTCAGCCGCTGCGCCTCGCCGCCCGACAGCGTGGTGGCGGGCTGGCCCAGCCGGAGATAACCGAGGCCGACGTCCTGCAGGACCCGGAGCCGCCGGGCCAGGCCGGGCTGCGCCGTGAAGAAATCCACGGCCTCGTCGACCGTCATGGCGAGCACGTCGGCGATGCTGCGGCCACGAGACTTCACGGTCAGCACGTCGGGGCGATAGCGGCGGCCCTCGCATTCCGGGCAGGAAACGTACACGTCCTCGAAGAAGTACATCTCCAGCTTCTCGAAGCCGTCGCCGTCGCACTTCTCGCAGCGTCCGCCCGGGACGTTGAAGGAGAAGGCGCCCGCCTCGAGGCCAAGGGCCTTGGCGCGCGGCAGCCCCGCGTAGATCTTGCGGATCTCGTCGAAGGCCTTCACGTACGTCACCGGGTTGGAGCGCGGCGTGCGCCCGATCGGCTCTTGGTCGATGAGCCGGATGCCCTTGAGGTACTCGAGACCACGCAGCTCGTCGTGGGCGCCCGGCGGGGCGAAGTCCGTCTTGAACGCGCGGGCCACGGCGCGGTACAGGGTGTCGTGGACGAGGGTCGACTTGCCCGAGCCGGAGACGCCGCTCACCACGGTGAGCGTGCCCAGCGGTACCCGCACGGTGATCGACTTCAAGTTGTGCTCGCGGGCGCCGGCGAGCACGAGGTGACGGCGGCCGGTGCGGCGCACGGCCGGGACGGGGATCGTCTCCCGGCCCGTGAGGTACCGCGCGGTCAGCGAGTGGGTCGCCTTCCGGAACTCCTCCTGGGGACCGTTGAAGACGAGGTTGCCGCCGCGCTCGCCCGAGCCGGGCCCCAGCTCGACGACGTGATCGGCCGCCTCGATGAAGGCGCGATCGTGCTCGACCACCACCACGGTGTTCCCCGCCTGCGCCAGCTCGCGGCAGAGGTCGGCGAGCCGCGCGATGTCGCGTGCATGGAGCCCGATCGAGGGCTCGTCGAGAACGTAGAGCGTGCCCACGAGCTGGGAGCCGAGCTGATTGGCGAGGTTGATCCGCTGCGCCTCTCCGCCGGACAGCGTCCGGGTCTGGCGGGCGAGCGTCAGATAGCCGAGGCCCACGCGGAGCAGGAAGGTCAACTTGGCGCCGAGCTGCTTGAGGATCTCGCGGGCGACGGTCGCCTCCCAGGCGGTGAGCCGGAGGTCGGCGAGCGCGCGGACGGCGTCCTCGATGGTGAGCGCCGTGAAATCGGCGATGGTGAGGCCGGCCACCCGCACGGCGAGCGCGCTCGGCCGCAGGCGCGCGCCCGCGCAGGCGGGACAGCGCGACTGGCTCCGGTAGCGCGAGAGGAAGACGCGCACGTGCAGCTTGTAGCGGTAGGACTCGACCTTCTCGAAGAACCCCTGGATCCCCGGGAACTTCCCGTCGCCCTCGTAGACGAACTTCCGCTCGTCCTCGGTGAGCGCCGCGTAGGGCTTGGCGACGTCGAATCCGCGGCGGCGCGACGCCTTGATCAGCTCGCGCTGGTACCGCCGGCCCGAGGGATGCGTCCAGGGCTCTACCGCGCCGTCGGCGAGCGTGCGCGTCGGGTCGGGGACCACGCGTGCCTCGTCGTACTTGAGGACGTTGCCAAAGCCCTTGCACTCGGGGCAGGCGCCGAGAGGATGGTTAAACGAGAACAGCAGCGGCTGCGGCCGCTCCAGCGCGGTCCCGCAGCGCGGGCAGCGGAGGCTCTCCACGAAGTTCCGCACGGGGCCGTCGACGACGTGCACGTCGACGCACCCATTGCCCTCGCGGAGCGCCGTTTCCACCGATTCCGTAAGCCGGCGACGCTGGCCGGCGTCGAGCACGACGCGGTCCAGGATCACCGTGATCTCGCGCAGGCCCTCGATCTCCGCGGGGGGCGCCTGGGACAGGTCCACGACGGCGCCGTTCACGCGGACACGCGCGAAGCCGCGCCGCGTCAAGTTCGCCCACAGCTCGTCCGCCGCCATGCCGCCGGGCACGGGCAGGCGGAAGGCGACGAGCGCGCGGGCGCCCGCGTGCTCGGCGAGGAGCACATCCACGATGCTGTCGGGGGAGTGCGACACCGCCTCGACGCCGCAGGCGGGGCAGCATACGCGGCCGATCTTCGCGTACAGCAACCGTAGGTAGTCGTAGACCTCGGTGGCAGTGCCCACGGTGGAGCGGGCGGTGCGCACCGGGTTCTTCTGCTCGAGGGCGATGGCGGGCCGCACGTTCTCGATACGATCGACGTCGGGACGATCGACGCGGTCGAGAAACATGCGCGCGTAGGTGGACAGCGACTCGATGTAGCGCCACTGGCCTTCGGCGAACAGCGTGTCGAAGGCGAGCGAGGACTTGCCCGAACCCGAGACGCCGGTCACCACGGTGAGGCGGTCGTGCGGGATCTCGAGCGAGATATTCTTGAGGTTGTTCTGCCGGGCCCCCTCGATGCGGAGCCCCGGTGGGCGAGGCATCCGACACGTCCTCCTGAGGAGGAGATTCTACTGGAAGTGCTAAGATGGCGCCAGATGCGGGAGCGGATGCGCGCGCTCGTCCGCGGGCTCCTCGCGGCATTCGCGCTGATCGCCGTCGCCGGGTGCTCTGAGCCGGGGGGCACGCGTGATCCCGGCGCCGAGCGCGGACGCCAGATCTACCTCACCCAGTGCATCGCCTGCCACAACACGGATCCCGCGCACGCGGGCCCGGTGGGGCCGCCGGTGCGGGGATCCTCACGTGAGCTGCTCGAGGCCAAGATCCTGAAAGGGACGTACCCCCCGGGCTACGCGCCGAAGCGGCCGACGACGCTGATGCCGCCGCAGCCCGCGCTGGCGCGTGACGTCGGGGGCCTCGCCGCATACCTCAAGTAGAGACGGAACGTGATACCGGTCGGAGGGGGCCGTCGAGGCCCCCTCCGATGAGTTTACCGGAAGAGGATTTCGAGACCGACGTAGAGAATCGCGGTCAGCACGAACCCGCCCCAGAACGTGCCCTTCAGAGTGCTCAGCATCTTCTTGCCGGCGCCCGTGGTACCGACCATGGCGTTCCACTCGGCCACGGCCAGCACGACCACGAGCAGGATCAGCGCTCCGACCTTCGTCATCCGGATGTGCGGCTGGGCCATCGAGGTCAAGTGACTCGCGGCCCCCATGAAAAACAGCATAGGGATCGACAGCATCGTGTTCGTGCGGGAGGTGAAGCCGGCGCGCTGACCGCGGGCGGCCGCCTCCGCGATCGCCTGGCCGCCCTTCGACACCTGTGTGGCCGAGGCGATGACGATCTGCTGGGCGGGCCAGATGACGAACCAGACGTTGAACCACATGAGACTGCCGAGCATGCCGCCGAAGAAGATGGCCCAACCGTAGGACGTGTTGAAGAAACCGAGCACGCCGAGCTGGCCCATCTTGTGGAAGATGATCAGCCAGCCCGTGATAAAGGTGAACATCGCGCCCCAGCGGAACCACCACAGGACCCGGCTCACCAGGCCGCCCACGATCATGCCGCTCCGGACGGGGGCCTCCGCCCCGGCGAAGAAGGGCGTCTGTGCGAAGTTCAAGTAGTACAGAAGCCCAATCCAGGTGATGCCGGCGAGCAAATGAAACCAGCGCAGCAGAAACAGCCACCCCTCAGCACTGAACAGTGCCATTTCCTCTGCCTCCTCTTAACCGTGCGATGAGCTACTCTTTGTCTTTGTCGTCGAGATCCTCCTCGTCCTCTTCCTCCTCCTCGTCGTCGGCTTCGTCGACCTCGTCATCAACGTCGTCGAGGGTGTCGTCATCGAGGTCGTCATCCTCGAAGTCGTCGTCGTCGTCCAGGTCGTCGTCATCGACGTCGTCGTCGTCCAACTCGTCCTCGTCGTCGTCGCTGTCGGGTTGGGGTTGACGGAGCTCGGCGTCGGGATGTCTGCGGCGTGTCCGAAACTGCATGTGAAGATCCTCCGAGCCGGTGCCCGGCTTGACTTGAGTCGCTGGGCTCGCTACCGTTGGAAACGTGAGCGGGATTATAGCAAAACTCCTACCGGTCAAGTGATTTCGGCGGTGTAGCTCAGCGGCAGAGCAGGGGTCTCATAAGCCCCGTGTCGGAGGTTCAATTCCTCCCACCGCCACCACCTGCGCCCCATCTGATACACTGACTGCCCGTGAGCGACATCCTCGTCGAATCGCGCGGCGCCGTCGAGAGCGAAGACTACAAGGAGGGCACGCGGGCGTTTCTCGAGAAGCGCGCGCCGCGGTTCCAGGGGCGGTAGTGCGCGTTGCCGTCCTCAGCTCGACTCCGGCGAGCCCGACCGAGGGAAGCGGGACCTTCGTCGCCCTCGACGGCCTGATCCGGGGACTCACACGGCTCGGCCATGCCGTCGCCTTTCGTCCCTTGCGACTCCGCACCGGCTTTCATACCCTGGACCGCTGGCTCTACAACGTCGACGCCCTCGTCCGCCCGCCGGCCGGAGACGTCGTCGTCGGTGTCGACCTCGACGGATTCCTGTGGGCCCGGCGGCGGCGGTGCCCGTTCGTCGTCGCGCTCAAGGGAATCATCGCGGACGAGCTGCGTAACGAGCGCGGGTGGACCCGGATGCTGCTGGGTGTCCAGGCGCGATGGGAGCGGGCCAACGTGCGTCGCGCCGACCGCGTAGTCGTGCCGAGCCGGTACTCCGCCGGGGTTGCCGCCGAGGTCTACGGCATCCCATCCGCGCGCCTCGCCGTCGTCCCCGAGCCCATCGACCTTGCCGAGTGGCGACGGCGCTTCGCCGCCGCGGAGCGCAGGACGTCGACGCGTCCGACCGTGCTCTCCGTGGCGCGAATGTACCCGCGCAAGCGTCTCGGCGACCTGCTCCACGCGGCCGTCCTCCTGCGCCAGCGAATCCCGGACGTGCAGGTTCGCATCGTGGGGGAGGGCCCGCAGTCCGATGGCCTGCGGCGGCTCCATCGGGACCTCGCGCTGGGCGAGACGGTCGTGCTGCTGGGCGAGGTGTCGCGGGCCCAACTCTCGGTAGAATATGTGAGTGCCGACTGCTTTTGCCTGCCCTCGGTCCAGGAGGGTTTCGGGTTGGTGTTCGCCGAGGCGATGGCGGCGGGGCTGCCCGTCGTCGCGTGCCGGGCGGCCGCGGTCCCGGAGATCGTGGCCGACCACCGGACGGGGCTCCTGGTGACCCGTGAACGCCCGGACGAGCTGGCCATGGCGCTGGAGACGATGCTGATGGATCACGGATTGCGCAAGGACTTCGCCGACGAGGCGCGCCGCCGCGTCGAGGCCTACGACCTCGACCGCGTGGCCGCGACCTTCCTGGAATCGATGCCGGCATGATCGCGTACAGCACGCGGCGGTTCACGTTCTCCGCGGGGCACCGCTACGTCGTCGAGCAGTGGTCGCGCGAGGAGAACGAGCGGGTCTTCGGCCGGCTGACGGTGCCCCACGGCCACAACTACACACTGGACGTCACCGTGCGCGGGCCGATCGACGTCGAGACGGGGATGGTCATCGACCTCGGGGAGCTGAAGGCGGTGGTCGGCGAGACCATCATCGAGCGCTTCGATCACGCGGACCTCAACGCCGACCCGGCGTTCCGCGGCCGGGTTCCCACCACCGAGAACATCGCGATCGTCGTCTGGGACCTGCTCGCCCCCAAGCTCGGCGGCGAGCGCCTCTGGCAGGTCCGCGTCTGGGAGGACCCCACGCTCTACGTGGACTATCGTGGCAGTGCGAGGTAAGCCGCGCTCGGGCGGCGAGCTGAGCGGTGAAATGATCGAGGGCCCGCAAGGATGATGGAACTGACACGCGTGTACCACTTCAGCGCCGCCCACCGGCTGGCGAATCCGGCGCTCAGCGTGGCGGAGAACATGCGTCTGTACGGCGTGTGCTACCGCCCGCACGGGCACAACTACTATCTCGAGGTCACGCTGCGGGGCGAGCCTGACCCCGTGACCGGGATGCTGGTCGACATCGCCCAGATCGACGATGTGGTCCGGCCCACCGTCCTCGACCACGTCGACCACCGGAGCCTCGAGGAGGTGCCGCGGCTGAGCGGCGTGATCACGACGGGCGAGAGCCTCGCCCGGGCTTTCTGGCGCCTGCTGGTCCCGGCGCTGCCCCCCGGCGCGCTGGCGCGGGTGGTGGTCGTGGAGACCGCCAAAAACCGGTTCGAATACGCGGGTGAAGACCGATGATCGCACCATTGATCGAGCAACTCCTGAAGGAGCTGGGCGAGGACACCAAGCGCGAGGGTCTCGACCGGACGCCGGAGCGGGTCGAGAAGGCCTGGCGCTACCTGACGTCGGGCTACACGCAGGACGTCAACACGGTGCTCAACGACGCCCTCTTCGTCGAGGACTACGACGAGATGGTCGTCGTCAAAGACATCGACTTTTTTTCCATTTGTGAGCATCATCTTTTGCCCTTCATCGGCAAGTGCCACGTGGCCTACATGCCGAAGCGGAAGATCGTCGGGCTGTCGAAGATCCCGCGGCTGGTGGAGATGTACAGCCGCCGGCTTCAGGTCCAGGAGCGCCTCACGACCCAGATCGCCAGCACGCTGGACGAGGTGCTCAAGCCCCGCGGCGTGGCGGTGGTGATGGAAGCGATCCACCTGTGCATGCTGATGCGCGGCGTGGAGAAGCAGAACTCGAAGGCGGTGACCTCGGCGATGCTGGGCGCCTTCCGGGATCGCCCCGAGACCCGGGCGGAGTTCATGGGGCTGATCACGGCCGGGCGGGGGCTCCAGCTCTGATGGCCGCGCCGGCCCTCGCCGACCGCGTCGCCATCGTGACCGGCGCCGGCCGCGGCATCGGTCGCGCGGTGGCGCAGGCGCTCGCCCGCGAGGGCGCGGCCGTGGCCCTGGCCGCGCGCACGCGCGCGGAGGTGGCGGCCGTGGCCGAGGCCATCCGCAACGCCGGCGGCCGCGCGCTGGCGGTCCCGACCGACGTGAGCCAGGA
>JBGPYK010000448.1:0-3116 GCA_041493245.1 Methylomirabilia bacterium
AGGAGCTGGCCCGGCAGCCGTCCCGACGCCTCGACGGCGGCCGAGAGCTGCTTGGCGGCCTTCATGATCCCCGGGCAGTGGGCCTGGATCTTGGTCGTGTTGAGGATAAAGCCGAAGTGCTTCCGTTCCTTGTCGTAGATGTCGCGGAGAATCAGATCGTCGCCGGGCTCGTCGACTTCGCGCACGCGGGGCATGGCGGGATTATACCGTGCCGCGCGCGGCACCTAGGATCTGAGCGGGCCGGCTCATTGACGACCCGCGCCCGGGAGGCCGTCCAGGCGCGCCTCGATGGCGGGCAGCGCGTCCAGCAGCACGTCGCCAACGACCTGGAGGCTGCGCGCGGACACCTTGTCCAGCGTGTCGCCCGCGGTGTGCCACGGCGGGTAATCGAAGTCGATGAGCAGCATGGCAGGCACGCCGGCGCGCAGGAAGGGCTCGTGGTCATCCTCCACGGTCAGCGCCTCCGCCAGGAAGTGCATGCCGTGCCCGAGGCGCCGCGCGCTTTCCCAGACGAGATCCGTCAGCCACGACGTTGACAACGCCTCCCGCCGGATGTTGAGGTCGCGGTCACCGATCATGTCGGTGACGATCACCACGCGCGGGAGCCGGCCGCGGCGGCCGAGATCGGCGGCCATGCGCCGGGAACCGTAGAGGCTGTCCGCCGAGGTCCACGTACCCCGCGCTTCCTCGCCGTCGAAGAAGGCCACCCAGTAGGTGTACTCGCGGCGCGGCGCCGCGAGTGCGCGCGCCAGCTCGAGGAGGAGCGCCGTGCTGGACCCGCCGTCGTTGGCGCCCACAAAGCGGAAGTCACGGAACGCCTTCGTGTCGTAGTGCCCACCGATGAGGATGACGTCGGGCCGGCGGCCGGGCACGACGGCCACGACGTTGGCCATCGTGAGGCGGCCGTCCGGAGTCTCGGCATCGAAGGGCTCCGCCCGAGCCTGCACGCCGGCGCGCCGCAGCTCGCCGGTGATGTACTCGCGCGCGCGCGCGCCGGCGGGCGATCCCGCCGGACGCGGCCCGATCGCGACGAGGCGCTCGACGTGGCGGAGCGCCGCCGCCCCGTCGAACCGTCCGGGCGCCGGCGGCTGCGCCGTGACGCCGGCCGCAAGCACGAGGACGAGGGCGACGACGGCGAGCGCGCGGGTCATCGGCGCCCGCGCGTGCCGGGAGGCTTGACGCCGACCGCGCCGTAGTAGTTGATCGTGAGCACGAAGCTCCCGGCCGCGACGAGCGCGGTGAAGCCGTCGAGCCACGTTTGCGCCGTCATCGGATCCACGAGGCCGAAGCGGACGGCATTCTCTGCGCGGCGCTCGAGGAAGCCCTTGGCGAAGGGTTCGAGCGTCGTGTCCTGGAAGACGTCGGTCAGGAGGCGGGTCTCCTGGAGTCCCGCCGATCGCAGGAGGCCCGGCAGCCGCCGCCCGCTGTGGGGCTCCTCGTACATGTGCGCGGCGACGCCGGTCATGATGCGCTCGGTCAGCGCCCGGTCGGGGTGCGTGACGGCGACCGTGCCGAAGTCCTGGTCCTGGATACCTACGCGTCCGCCTGGCCGCGTCACCCGGGCCAGCTCGCGGACGACGGCGGCCGGATCCGCCACGTGGAGCAACACGGTGATCGCCAGCGCGGTGTCGAAGCGCCCGTCGGCGAACGGCAGCGCCGCGCCGTCGGCGACGCGCCAACGCATGCGGCGACGCAGCGGGTGCGCGGTCGCGAGCGCGCGGGCGGCGTCCAGCATCGTCCGGCTCGGATCGACGCCGATGACCTGCCCTCCGGCGCCGACGAGGCCGGCGAGGTCTCGAGCGACGGCGCCCGTGCCGCAGCCCACCTCGAGCACCCGCTGCTCCGCGCGCACGGGCACGAAGCGGAGAAAGCGCCGGCGCAGCCGGGCGTGCGCGGGCGTGCGTCCGCGCAATTCCAGCGAGGCGACGAGCTGGGCGGTCCGGGGCTGGGCGTCGATGTCCCGCCAGGGATCGGGATGGAGGGCCATGTCAGCGCGCGACGCCGGCCGCTCCCGCGTGCGCGAATCTCACGAGGAGAGGTAGCGGCGGGCGCAGTCGCGGCTGCAGAAGTAGGTGACCTGGCCTCCGGCGGTGCGGCTCACCGCGCGCGAGCGGACCACGTAGGTCTGGCACACGGGATCCTTCACCAATTCATCGCCCCGCACTCGCTCGCGGACTCGCGCCGCTCGCCACCCTCTACGCACGAGCGGCCAAAGGAGAACGACCGCCAAAAGCACCCACAGAAGGAAACCCACCACCCGCATCGTCAGCGGTCGGGTTTGATGGAGACGGCGCGGAGAAACTCGCGGTCCTGCGGCGTCAGCTCCGCGGACGGGTTGTCGCGTGACCGGATGCGGCTGAAGAAGATCCCCGTGTCGGCGCCGCGCCGGAGGATCTCCTGCACGGCGTCGCGCGCGGCGTCGGTTGCGCCCAACGAGACCTCGATGGCGCGTAGAAGCTTCTTCATGAGGGCGTCGGCCGGCACTTCACGCGGCATAACGCGTCCACCATACTGGCCGCCATCGGGGCGTGTCAACGCCCCCAGGCCGATGAACAAGGGCCATCTGTCCAGACTCATCGCTTGATCTTCTCCCCTCGGGGATCGTAGAGCGGTTCGCGGCACACGGTGGCGGGGACATGGTCCCCGAAGACCTCCACGGTGAGCGGCGTCCCGGGTCGCGCGGCCGCGGCCGGCACGTAGCCGTAGGCGATCGAGCACCCGAGGGAGTAGCCGTACCCGCCGCTCGTCACCCGCCCGACGATCGCCCCCTCCCGCACGATCGGCTCGCCGCCGAAGACCACGGCGTGCGGATCGGCGAGCACCAGGCACGCGAGCCGGTGCTCGACGCCGCGCGCGCGCTGGGCGAGGAGCGCGTCGCGCCCGATGAACGCGCCCTTGTCGAGCTTCACGCACGGCTCCAGGCCCGCCTCCCACGGCGTGTGCTCAGGCGTGAGGTCGCTGCTCCAGTAGCGGTAGCCCTTCTCGAGCCTGAGCGAATCGAGCGCGCGGTAGCCGGCGGCGACGAGTCCGAATCCCTGCCCAGCGCCCCAGAGCGTGTCCCACAGCGTCGCGCCGTCCGCCCTGTCCACGTACAGCTCCCATCCCAGCTCGCCGAC
>JBGPYK010000181.1:0-5547 GCA_041493245.1 Methylomirabilia bacterium
CGCTGGGTTTTGGAAGCTGGTTCTGCTACACGACCCTCGTGAGCGTGGCCATCGTCCTCGTCTGGTGGTTCTGGCACGATCATCGATTCGTCGTGCGCAAGTCCTTCGCGCTGTTCCTGCTGTTCTTCGCGCTGGGGTTCGTTCCCTGGATCCCCGCGAACCTGAGCCACCATTTCCGCGGGCTCGAGTTCCTGGAGGAGGGCTTGCGCTATCACTACCTCTGGGGTCTGCCGGAAACCGCCCGGCGAATCGTGAAGACCACGCTCTGGTATCTCCCCACCATGTTCGTCCACGACCCGTTCCACGGCAGCCGGTCTCTCGCCTGGCCCGTGGTGTACACCACGCTGTTCGGCGGCGCTCTGCTCGAGGTCGTCGTCCGCGATCACCGGCGCGCGAGCTTCTTTGCCTCGCCTCCGGCGGGCTTGTTCTTCGCCTCGGCGAGCATCGTCTACGTCGTCGCCGTCAGCGCGACGCGTTACGGCCTGGGTCCCTACGGGTCGCTCTACCTCGCGCCGATGCTGCCCTTTTTCTTCTCCGCCGCCGGACTGTCCTTGTCCCATTGGGGGGGGAAGGGACGCTGGTCCAAGGCCGGCGCCGTGGCCGTTCTCGCCGTGGCGATGATCGGGGGCGGGCTGGGCCTGTCTCATGGCATGGACTTCCGATGGCCGGGAGCGAGCTTCACCATGCCCGGCTACTCCTACGCTCAGCTCGCGGAGGCCATTGACCTGCGGCATCCGTACGATGACTCGCACATCGCAAGCCTGCTGCCGAGGGTCGAGCAGACGATGACGACGGGCGAGCGTTCGGAATTCCTTCGCCACGTCTGGTTTCCCAACGGCTACAAGGTCAAGCGGGACGAGATCGTGGCCGCGGCCAGGCGGTTCGCCGGGTTTCCGGAGCCCGCGCGCTCGATCGGCTACTTCCAGCTGGGCATCGTGCTGCAGTCCTCCCTCGATCGCGCGGACGATTCGCTGACCGCGCGGTTGTCGCAGGAGTACCCATGGATATCCGAGGGAGTGCATCTCCGCCGGCTCTCCCGGCACTTCCGGTTCCGAGGCCTTCCCGTCGTCAATCGCCTTCCGCTCGCGCTGGATCCGGACACGCGGATCCTCTTTCTGGACGTCGCGACGCATGACTCGCCGGGCGAGATCGGCTGGGTGAGGGGAGAAGAGGAGGCGGCATTCCTGATCGAGAGCTCTCGTGTCATGTCGTCCGTAGGAGTCCGGCTCACGAATGGGGATCGACCCAATTGGGCGACGGTCGCGAGCGCGCATGGCGTGAAATCCATCGAGCTCGCGGCTGGTCAGAGCGTCGTTGAGACGCTCGACCTCGGCCCCGGCGCCTCATTCGACGGCAGGTATTACTGGAGAATCTTGGTGGGAAGCCGGTACGGCCACTTCCCCATCCTGACGCGGAGGGAGCCGGACACGCGGTATCTCGGCGTGCACGTGATGGTCCGCCCCGCCTCCCGCGCGAGCTCATTCGAGGAAGACAGATCGACGCGACGGTAACTAAAGCTTCACTGGTCATCGAGGGTGTTGCGCGCCGAGCTCCGCTTCCAGCCGATAGAACGCGTCGTGGGCGCGAACGCCGTCGAGGGCCGCCCCGCGCTCGACCGGTCCGAGACGCGCCAGCCAGTCTTGAGTCCGCAGGAGGTCCTCTTTGAACGTGTTGCGGATCCCCCAGCCCAGACCCCACGCGAAATCAGCCCCGCGCGCCGGCGGGATGGCGTGTGGCCCGATCCGCGCGGCGTCGGGGGCGTGTCCGCCGAGCCAATGCGGCGCCGCGGCGTTCCCTGCGCCCCGATACAGCGACGACGCCGCGGCGGGATCGGTCGCCTCGACGGCGGCGAAGCCCGCCCGACACCTCGCGTGGTCCTCCGACGCCATGCAGCTGTTGAGCACGAGCCCGCCGACCCCGAAGTGGCACCAGCGTCGAAGCGCTTCGGGTAGTCCCCGCACCGAGGCGACATCGGGCAGGAGCGTATCCTCCCCCACGCCCACCTCCAGGCTGTAGCCCAGGGTGAAGTGCTCTCGAGCGTCGAACGGGACGGCGTCGATGGCCGCGACCAGCGGCCGAAAATCGGTCTGGCGCAGGCCGACCGCGTGCCCGACGGCTTCGGCGAAGTATGGCCGATAGCCCACCGGCACCTCGTGGACCCGCTGCGGCGACGCCGCTGGTGTCGCCCACATCGCCGGCGAGGCGTCGACGGCGCCCCAGTAGACGAGGCGCGCGGTTCTTTCGTCGAGACTGGCCAAAAACGGGTTCGCGTGCGGCGCGACGGGGTCGATGCGACCGCCCCATGCGGTCCCGAACACGAAGTACGAGTAGCCGCGGTAGTCGACGAGGTGGGGCGCCGAGTCCCGGCCCGGGAGCGTCGCTTGCCCCATCACGCCGAGCGCGATCAGCGCAACGGTTGCCGCCTTCCCGAAGGGAGCCTCGGCGAGCGCGATCGCGAGCACCGCCAGGAGCGCGAACTGCAGGGGCAAGAAGTGTCGGAATTCCTCGGCCGGCACGCCCCACGGCACGGCGAAGCGCGTGAACGGGTAGACGACGAGGAACACGACGGCGGAGGCGAGGAGCGGCCGCACCACGAGCGGTCGGGCGCGCGCGCGGAGCACCAGCCAGACGATCGGCGCAAGGGTCAGGCTCCAGTACGCGTACGACCACACCGGGCCGGGAACGCCCAGCATCGCCGGGAACCCGTACGAGAGCGGCACCCCGAGGGCAAGCAGCGCCGCGGCGCGCCGGCCGATACGGAATAGATACGCGGACGGCGAGCCGATCGAGCCCTCCGGCGGCGTGAACCAGGCGTGGGCGACGCGCACGCCGTCGAATTGATGCGTGACGTTGTACGCCGCCCAGGGCGCGAGCCCCAGCGCGAGCCCGGCGACGAGCTTCGCCCGCGCGCCTCCGCCGCGCCGCAGGAGCGGCCCGGAGCAGAGAAGGCAGCCGAGCGTCGTGAGGGCGGTGATGTAGGTGAAGAAGAAGGCGAGACCCGCGACGAGGCCGAGCCAGAAGGGGGCGCGCCCCTCGGGACGCTCGAGCGCGCGCGCCCAGCCCAGCACCAGGAGCGCGCTGAAGACGATGGACTCCGTGTGATAGCCCATCGCAAGGAGCGACAGTTGCGTGGTGAACGGCGGCGCGAGGACGAAGAGGGATGCGCCCACCCAGGCGGCGCGGCGGGAGTGGTACCGGTCCAGCAGCGCGACGAAGAGCCCGAGCGTGACGAGGGAAATCGCCAGCGGCACCAGCTTCAAGACGATGAGCCGGGGGCCGAGCGCGAAGAACAGGGGCGCGGCGACGAGCCCGACGACCAGAGAGCCACCCGAATAGGAGTCGGCTCGATAGTCCCAGAGCGGAGCCTTCAGGCCGACGTTGAGCTCGTGCGCGATGGTGCCGCGGTGCAGCTCTTCGTCCCAGGACATCGTTTCGAGCGACGTCGCCAGCGTCGCGACCCTGAGTACGAGGAAGGCGGCGACGGCCATCCCGCTCAGGGCGAGCCTGTTGTTCACCGGAGCTGTCTCGCCGCGAGCCAGCAGACCCGGAGCGGGTGGATCGCGCGGTAGACGGGAACCTGCCACGGTGCCCCGAGCTCGTAGTGGAACCGGAGCCAGGTGCCCGAGGGGAACAAGGTCCAGACCAGCACGCGGAGCACGTCGGTGGGTCGGTCCATCAGGAGCGTCTGGGCAAGGTAAACGCGGGAGTCGCTGCGCCACGGCCCGAGGCTCGGCGGCGACGACGTGCCGATGCACCGTGCGACGGCGGCCCGGCGCACGCGGCCCCGCTCGAGCCGTTCGAGGAGTCCGAGCGGCAGCGGGGTGTCGAACGACTCGCGTATGACGCCGAGCGTCCAGCCGGCGAGCGCGCAGATGCGCCAGCGCTCCGCCTCCGCCACGAGCCGCCCCCAGTCGAGCTCGTCGGCGTAGCGCCGGACGACGGCGTCGATGTCGGCGTACCAGAGGACGCGGGCGAAGTCGGAGCCGAGCGTCAGGTGCAGGATCAGGTGCAGCAGCAGGTCTTCCGCACAGAGCGCGAGACTCCGCCCCGCGGGCGTGACGAGCGGGCGCGCGCGGCGCCAGAGCCCGTCGTGATCGACCTGCACGACGCCCTCGAAGCGGAGATATCGCGCCACGTGCCAGTGGAGGTCGATCAGCGTTCCGTCGCGGACCAGCTCGGCGAAGCTCCGAGAGGCGGCGTGGTGGTCGGCGGCAGCTCCCGGCGTCCGGTAGCCGAGCCCACGCAGGACCTCCAGCGCCACGGCGCGCTCGGCCGGCCGCACGAGAAGATCGATGTCCGCCATCGGGCGGGACCCCGCCTCGGGATAGACGGTCTGGGCCAGCGCTATGCCCTTGAGCGTGAGCGTCTCGACACCCGCGTGCCTGAGGGCGGTCGTCGCCTCCGCCCAGCGATCTTCGAGGACCGCGTTCATCCCCCAGACACCGTTCGCCACGGCGGTCAGGCGGTGCCCCGCTGCGGGCGGCAGTTGCTGGAGGAGATCGAGCCGGCGGAGGTGACAGTGGAGGAGCGGAGCTATCCCCTCGCGCACGGCGAGCCCGACGAGGACCCCCCAGTCAAGGGTTCCGGCCGCGAGCGCGGCCAGCTCGCGCTCCCCGGCCTGGTCGAGATGCGCGCGCGCCCCCAAAAGGACCAGGCGCACCTCGGCGCCCGGCACGGGACGAGCGCGCACGACGCTTACGACGTCGTGCTCGTCCGCTGCCCCTTGCCGAAATTGGTCCGCTGGGTGGTGCTGCAGGCGCCGCTGGTCGCGCGGCAGCAGGTCACCGTATCCGCCCCGAAGATGCTGCTGGGCTCCAGCGTCGGCTTCTCGTAGGGGCGCTTCTCCTGGGTGGCCATCGTCAGCTCCTCCCCGCGGTGCGGATCTGATAGAGGCGGAGCTGCGCGCCGGCGAGCGTCCGCGCCCGCTCGTGGCAACGCTTCCACTCCCCTTCGCCACGCTCGAGCAGGTTGTCACCGTGGCAGCGATTGCAGAACCCGACCAGCTCGCAGGACGCGCACTCCGGCAGATCCGCAAAGTGCTGGACCGACAGGAGATCCCGGATCGCCGGCGGCGGCGCGGTCCACAACTCCCGAAACGGCGTCCGGCGGATGTTCCCGATCGGGACCCGGAACGCGACGCACGGGTAGACGTTGCCGTAGGGATCGATGCAGCACCCGTTGGTGGCCGGCCCGCACGTGGCGCGCTGGCGCGCGACCTCCTCCGGCCGACCCATCTGCGGGTCGAGCTGCTCGCTCCACATCGAGTCGCGCAGGTACTGGAACAGCTCGTCTTCGTCGAGCTGAAATTCCTGCGGCACGTGGCCGTCACGGGGCACGGCGCCGTCGATCCGCGGGCTCACCTCGCAGCTGTAGGTGTGCGTGAAGACGCCGAGATCCCTTCCGAGTTGGTCGAGCTTCCCGAGCCCGGCAAGGTTCGGCTTCATCACCACGGTCTTGAGATAGACGCGCAGGCCGTGGCGCTTGAGGCGCTCGATCGCGGCCATGAGCCGCCGGAACGAGCCGGGGACGCGGGTGATCGCGTCGTGC
>JBGPYK010000109.1:0-7100 GCA_041493245.1 Methylomirabilia bacterium
CGGCTCATTTCTGCCGGCGTCTTCCGCTCGCCCGGGGTGACCGACGCGAGGTGGTCGAACCTCGCCGCGACCTCAGCCGCCGGAACGCCGGTCCCGCCCGCGTCCATCGCCCTACGACGATAGCGCAAGCTCGCAGGGGAGCGCCAGCGTTCGTCCCCGGGCCCCCGGGGGCCGCCTAGAGCCTCCTGGCGACGATCCAACAGTCGCGGTGCACAACAGTAATCCTAACAGTCCGCGGGGCGACTGTCGGGCCCGTTGGATGTCCAGGTAGAACCCGGATAGTGATCTGCAAGTTACTTGATATCGCGGAGCCTTCTGCCGCCCGTTGGGTTCGACAGGCAATGTGCTCACCGAGGCTGGGCGGCCGTCGCATCGAGAACGGGGCTGGGCGCCCGACACGGGGGCGGTACACCTGCTGCTCACCCGCGACCTTCGGGTACACTCGCGGGCGGCGAGCTGGACGGCGCTGTCGAGGGCAACCGCGTCTGGCTGACGTGCTCGTGCGGGGCTGTGCTCGGTCGGTGTATCGACGAGGAGGGCGTGTGATGCCGCTACTGATGAGAAGGACTCCCGTGTTCGTCGCGTTCTCTGTCCTGGCCTTCGCCGCGCCAGTCCATGCCACGTGCGCGTGGGTGCTGTGGACAGAGACAGAAGCAATCTTCAAGGACAAAGGGGGATGGAAGGATGTGGGATTTAACAGGAACGTCTATGAAACGCGCAAGGCCTGCGAAGAGGCGCTCGTTTGGTGGATAAAGGAGCAGCGACCACGATTAGCAGGAGAGCTGACAAAAAGCATACCGGACCGCAGTGTTACTGAGGTTGTTTTTGGAAAAACAGGGGCCGTGGTCTATCAATACTCCTGCCTCCCCGACACCATCGACCCGCGTGGGCCGAAGGCAAAGTGAGCAGCGCGGTGCCGTCGTGGCGCGAGCAGTACGCCCGGATGGTGCGGTGGCACAAACGGCTGCGGCGTTATCGGCTTGACCCCGACAACCCCGAGTACGCGCGCGACAACTTCTTCGCGTTCGCGCAGGCTTGCTACCACCTCGTAGACTGGCTGGGCAACGACAAATCGCAGCCGATCAGACGCAGCGACGCGAAGCAGTTCGTGGATGCGACACCCGTTCTGGCGTTCTGCCGCGACATCTACAACGGCTCGAAGCACGCCGTGCACGATGCGAAGAGGAAGAAGGTCCACGTGACGACCTACTCTATGCCGGTCGGAGAAGGGAAATGGTGGGCCTCGGAGCTGTGCGTCGAGTATCAAGGCCTATCATACAGTGCGCCCGGGTTCGCCTACCTGTGCATCGCGAACTGGAGGAAGTTCCTGCGCGAGAAGAAGCTGCTGAAGTAGCGGGCGTCTGTGCTCCCGAAGGTGGATCTCCTACCGGACTTCTACCGGAGAACCGCCTACAACCGCCTACAACCGGAGCCAAGGTCGAGGGCGCTAACCTCGTGTTTTCTCTTGGAGGAGGTTGGAGGACGTTGGAGCGGATGTAGCCCGGCTATCGGCTCATAACCCAAAGGTCGCTGGTTCAAATCCAGCCCCCGCAACCAACCCTAAGGCCCCGGAAGATAAAAGCTTCTGGGGCCTTCGGGTTTCTGGCGCCGGGGCCGCTTGCAGGCCCACTACTAACAGGTTCCTAACAAACCATCCGGACCCTTCGCGAAGAGGGGGTTTTCGTCGGCGCCGTTGGCCTTTTTCTTTCTTGATTGGCATGTGTCCGACAGCAAGTATAGAATCCTTCTTTTTCAGGTGTCCACGACTGGCCGGTTTTGAGGTGTCCACCGAGGATCCATATAATGAACGATGGAGAGGCAAGCCGAGACTCGAACGGAGAGCTTGAATGCAGATCGAACTGAGCGCCGCCTTCCCCAAAGTCTCTGAAGGCTGGCCGCGAGTTCCTTGCGCGCAAGATCTGCCGCGACTTGCAGGTGCCCGAACCGTAATGGCCCCTTGAGCGTATCGGAGGACGGACCCATGAGGAGTTTTGGACGACACGCCGCCATCGCAGTCCTGATTGCTTTCGTCAGCTCGTGGCATGCCTCCCCTGCCCTCGCCCAGGAGGCGCCGGGCAAGACCGCGGACGAGCGCGCGGTGAACGGGGCCAAGGCCTACATGAAGGCCAAGGGCCTCACCGCGCTCAAGCTGAACATGATGATGCCGTCCATCTTCACCGCGGGCAGCACCGGGGAGATGGCGAACTTCGAGAAGGAGACGGGCATCGGCGTCAACTACTTCGAGGTCGGCATCCTGCAGGTCCAGGCCAAGGCCATGTCGGAGGCGGTGGCCAAGAGCGGGAGCTTCGATTTCTGGATCGGCGATCCCATCTCCCTCCCCGACCTCGCCGAGGCCGGCCTCGTCCGGCCGATCGACGACTTCGTCGCGCGAGGCAAGCCGGACTTCGACGACGTGGTGGCGGGGTTCGTGGAGCAGGGGCGCTACAAGGGCAAGACGTATGGAATGTTCGGCGACGGCGACAACTTCATCCTGGCCATCCGGCGCGACCTCACCGACAAGCCCGAGGAGAAGCAGAAGTTCAAGGCCAAGTACGGCTGGGAGCCCGGCTGCCCCGAGACGTACCAGAAGTGGATGCAGCTGGCCGAGTTCTACACGCGCGATCCCAAGGGCACCGGCGTGCCCGAGCTGTACGGGGCCATGGGCTATCGCGCGCGCGGCTGGGGCTGGCGCTGGTGGCTGCAGCAGTTCTACGCCAAGGGCGGCTTGCCCTTCGACGACACCATGAAGCCGCTCATCGCGGGGCCGGAGGGCGTGGAAGCCCTCAAGGACTACATCGCGCTCACCAAGTACATGCCCAAGGACATCCTCGGCTGGGCCACGCCGCAGGCCTATCCGTTTTACGCGGGCGGCAACGCGTTTTCCATCATGACCTACCCCTCGGTGGCCATCGCGGCCGAGCACCCGGAGAAGTCGAAGGTCGCCGGCAAGAACCACTACTGCCTCGTGCCCGGGTACGTGGTGAAGGGCAAGCTCATCCGCCGCTCGCTCCAGGGCTTCGGCAACCTCCTCTACGTGTCGAAGTACTCCAAGCACCCCGAAGCCGCCTACTGGCTGGCCCAGTACCTGACGAGCAAGGAAGTCTCGGCGCGCCTGGTGTCCGGCCCCAACTCGGTCTGGGACCCGTACATGAAGTCCCATCTCACCGACCCGCGGGTGATCAAGGCGCGCACGAAGGAGATGCTGGAGGTGCACCTGAAGAACGCGCAGGTGGCCGCGCCCATGATTCTCATCCAGGGCGCCGTGGAGTACAACGACGTGCTGGACCTGAACGTCCAGGAGGCGCTCCTCGGCAAGATCACCCCCGAGGACGCGCTCAAGACCACGGCGGCGGCCTGGGAGAAGATCACCAACCAGCTCGGCCGCAAGGAGCAGATCGAGGGCTGGAAGGCGATGAAGAAGGCCTACCCGACCAAGAACGTCCCGGACTGAGTTGCGATCGCTCATCGCGCGGGCCGAACGGGAGCGCGTCTTCAAGTGGATCCCGTTCGTGCCCGTGCAGGGCCTGTTCGTCGTCCTGCTCCTGCCGAACTTCCTGCTCCTCGTCTACCTGAGCCTGCTCTCCTGGCGGATCACGCGGGGGGCGTGGTGGAGCGCGCCCTTCACCGGACTCGACGCCTTCACCCTCGCCATCCAGGACGAGCGCTTTCTCTGGGCGCTCGTGCGGACCTTCGTCTTCGCCGCGGGGGCGGTGCCCCTCGAGCTCCTCCTCGGCTTCGGGCTGGCCCTGCTCTGCCGCGCCCAGTTTCGCGGCCGTCGCTTCTACTCGACGATCTTCCTCCTGCCCATGATGATCGTGCCCGCGGTGGTCGGCTACGACCTCTCGATGATCCTGATCGATCAGGGCCCGTTCAATCAGGTGCTGACCGTGCTGGCGGGCCGTCCGATTACCGTGCGCTGGCTCTCCGACTACTCGGCCGCGCCGCTCGCGGTCATCGGCGCCGACGTGTGGCAGTGGACGTCGCTGACGTTCCTCATCTTTCTCTCCGGCTTCGCGGGGCTGCCCCAGGATCCCGTCCGCGCCGCCCGGGTGATGGGGGCCACGCGCTGGCAGGTGTTCCGCTACGTGGAGCTGCCCCTGCTCAAGCCCGTGATCGCCATCGCGGTGGTGCTGCGCAGCATGGAGGCGCTCAAGATCTTCGACTACCCGATGCTCCTCACCCAGGGCGGCCCCGGCAACGCGACGGAGACGGTGGCCGTCTACCTCTGGCGCATGGGCTGGGAGTTCGCGCGCGTCTCCCACGCTGCCGCCATGTCGCTTATCCTGCTCGCGGTGGTGTCCGTCTACGTGTTCGTGGCCATCCGCGTGCTGCGCCGTGAGCGCCGCCGCCTCGCCACCGGATGAAGCCGCGCCCATCTCTCTCAGCCCACCCTCGGTCCAAGCCGGGCTCGCGGTCCCCGATCCCATGAAGCCGCGCTGGCCGTTTGCCCTCGCGCGCCACGCGCTGCTCCTCGCGTGGACGGCCGTCACCCTCTTCCCGATCTACTGGATGCTCATGACGTCGTTCAAGCACTCCGGGGAATGGGTCACCTGGCCGCCGCGCTGGGTGCCCTACGAGCCCACCCTGGAGAACTACCGCGCCGTCCTCGCCGCGGGGACCTCGACGTTCGAGCTGGGCCGGCAGACGCTGAAGGTCCTCAAGCCGCTCTGGGACAGCCTGTTCGTGACCAGCGTCAGCTCGCTCGTCGCGGTCGCCCTCGGCAGCGCCGTCGCCTATAGCTGGGCGCGCTTCGGGACGGGCGGGTCGCGCTACCCGTACAACATCCTGTCCATCCGCATGGTCCCGCCCATCGTCATCGCCGTGCCCTTCGTCGTGTACTACGTAACCCTGCGCCTGCTCGACACTTACACGGGGCTGATCCTCGTGTACGTGGCCACCTCGCTGCCCTACGTGATCTGGATGATGCTGGCCTTCATCGACGACGTGCCCATCGAGCTGGAGCGCGCGGCCCGCGTCATGGGGGCCTCGCGCTTCCGCGTGCTCGGCGTCGTCGTGCTCCCGCTGGTGGCCTCCGGGCTCGTGGTCACCTTCCTGTTCGTCTTCATTCTGAACTGGAGCGAGCTGCTCCTGGCCATGACCCTCACCAACACCGAGGTCTCGACCATCCCCATCACCCTGAACAAGTTCCAGTCCGCCAACGAGGGGCGCGCCTATGGGCCGCAGGCGGCCATCGGGACCATCGCCACCCTCCCCGTGGTCATCCTCGGCTTCGCCATCCAGAAACACCTCGTGCGCGGCTTCAGCTTCGGGCTCCTGAGGAAATAGCGTGGCCGGCGTCCGCCTCGACAAGCTCACCAAGACGTTCGGGGCCACCCGCGCGGTGTGCGAGGTCGACCTCGTCATCCCCGACGGCGAGTTCACGGTGTTCGTGGGCCCGTCGGGTTGCGGCAAGACGACCACGCTCAACCTCATCGCGGGGCTGGAGACGCCGACGGGCGGCGACATCTACATCGGCGACGACCGCGTGACGGGCTGGGAGCCGCGCGACCGCAACGTCGGCATGGTGTTCCAGAGCCTGGCCCTGTTCCCGCACATGAGCGTCTTCGACAACATCGGCTTCCCGCTCCGCCTCCGGAAGCTGCCGGCGGCCGAGATCGCCGCGCGCGTGGCCGCGGTAACGAAGACGGTGCGCGTCGATCATCTCCTCGACAAGAAGCCGGCGACGCTGTCGGGCGGCGAGGCCCAGCGGGTGGCCCTGGCGCGCACGATCATCGTGCAGCCCGCCGTCTTCCTCATGGACGAGCCGCTCTCCAGCCTCGACGCCAAGCTGCGCGTGGAGATGCGCACGGAGCTGAAGCGCCTGCACGCCACCCTGCGCGCGACCTTCGTCTACGTCACCCACGACCAGGCCGAGGCCATGACCATGGCCGACCGTATCGTGGTCATGAGCGGGGGGGTCGTCCAGCAGGTCGGCCCGCCCCTGACGCTCTACAATGAGCCGGTGAACCGCTTCGTGGCCGGCTTCTTCGGCGTCCCGGCCATGAACTTCTTCGACGGCGAGCTGGGCGACGGGCAGTTCACGGCGGGACCGCTCCGCCTGCGCTCCGGGTCCGGCGGCCCCGCGCGCCGCGCCACTCTCGGCGTCCGCCCCGAGCACGTGCGGGTGGCGGCGGGCGACGAGGGCTGGGAGGCCACGGTCAGCCTCATCGAGCCCCTGGGCGACGAGACCCTGGTCTTCCTGGACTGCGGCGGATCGGCCTCGCTCGTGGCCAAGGTGAGCGCGGAGGAGACGATCGCCGTGGGTGACCACCGGCGCGTCGCCTTCAAGACGGAGAAGCTACTCTTCTTCGACGGCGAGACGGGAGGGAGAATCGTCCCATGAGGTTCAAGGATCAGGTGGTGATCGTGACGGGCGCGGCCAGGGGCATCGGCGCCGCCACCGTGCGCGCGTTCGCGCGCGAGGGCGCCCGGGTGGCCGTGCTGGACATCGACGCGCCGGGCGCTCAGGCCGTGGCCGACGAGGCCAAGCAGCTCGGCGCCGAGGCCCTCGCGTTCAAGACCGACGTCACCGTGGCCGCGGAAGTCCGCCAGGCCGTGGACACGATCGTGAGCCGCTGGAACCGCGTCGACGTCCTCGTGAACAACGCGGGCGGCTTCTCCGTCATGCGCAAGACGGAGGACATTCCCGACGAGGAGTGGGACGCCATCCTCCGCTTCAACGTCACCAGCGCGTTCCTGTGCACCAAGGCCGTGCTGCCCCTCATGAAGCGTCAGAAGTCCGGACGGATCGTGAACCTCGCCTCGATCGTGGGCCGAGGGGGCGCCGTCACCGTGACCGCGCACTACGCCGCCGCCAAGGCCGCGATCATCGGCTTCACGCGCCAGCTCGCGCGCGAGGTGGGTCCCGACGGCATCACCGTGAACGCGGTGGCCCCGGGGACGGTGGCCACGGAGCGCTTCCTGGCCCTCCGCGGTCCGGAGGAGCGCAAGCAGATGGCCGCGAGCGTGCCGCTGCGCCGCGTGGCCGAGCCCGACGAGATCGCCGACGCCGTGCTCTTCCTCGCCTCGGACGCCGCGCGCTACATCAACGGCGTCGCCCTCGACGTCAACGGCGGCCTGGTGATGGCCTGAGCATGGAC